>JANOEW010000525.1:0-1777 GCA_031413475.1 Amaricoccus sp. | reverse complement strand
TGGTCGTCGCCGCGGATCACGTGGGTGACCGCCATGTCGTGGTCGTCCACAACCACCGCGTGCATATAGGTGGGAACGCCGTCTGAGCGCAGCAGGATCAAGTCGTCGAGCGTCTCGTTCTTCCAGACGACCCGGCCCTGGACCGCGTCCTCGACCGCCGTCTCGCCGTCGTGCGGGGCCTTGAGCCGCACCACGAAGGGCGCGTCCGGCCAGGTCGCGGCGTCGGCGTCGCGCCAGGGCGAACGGAACAGCGGCGGGCGTCCCTCGGCGCGCGCAGCCTCGCGGAAGGCTTCGATCTCCGCCGGCGGGGCGAAGCAGCGATAGGCCGTGCCCCGCGCCAGCATCGCGCGCGCGACCTCGGCGTGCCGCTCGAGCCGCGCGAACTGGCTGACCGCCTCGCCGTCCCAGTCGAGGCCGAGCCAGCGCAGGCCCGCATAGATCGCCTCGGTCGCCTCGGGGGTCGAGCGGGCGCGGTCGGTGTCCTCGATGCGCAGCAGAAACCGGCCGACGGCGTGCCGGGCGTAGAGCCAGTTGAACAGCGCCGTGCGCGCGCCCCCGATGTGCAGATAGCCCGTCGGCGAGGGGGCGAAGCGTGTCACCACGGGCGCGGCGGAGGGCATCGGTTAATCCCTTGGAAACCAGCCATTCGGTAAGCCTAAAGGTCTTAGGGACTTCGGTGCGAGAGGACAAGGGACGTGGGCGGAGGCCGCTTCGCCGCCTGCATCGAGGGCCAGCGGGCGAACCTTCCACTCTGGGCGCCGGTGCTGTTCGGCCTCGGGGTCGCGCTCTATTTCGCGACGCCGGTCGAGCCGCCGCTCTGGACGCTGGCCGCGCTGGCGGGCCTCGCGACGCTCGCAGGCTTCGCCCGGTGGCGGGCGGGGCCGATGCCGCGGATCGCGCTTGCGATCCTGATCCTGCCGACGCTCGGGTTCGCGTCCGGGGCGATGCGCGCGCGCGCGGTGGCGGCGCCGGTTCTGCCTTACGAGATGACGGTCGCGGTCGAAGGGCGGCTGATCGGGTTGAGCCGTTCGGCGACGGACCGGCCGCGCGTGCTGCTCGACCGGGTGGTGGTGCACGGGCTCGATCCCGCGCGCACGCCGGCCACGGTGCGGATTTCGCTCGACCCGAGCACGCCGCTCGATGGGCTGAAGCCGGGCGCGCGTCTGCTCGGGCAGGCCCGGCTCTCGCCGCCCGGTGGCCCGAGCGAGCCGGGCGGGTTCGACTTTCGCCGCCTCGCCTGGTTCGACCGTCTCGGCGCCGTCGGATACGCGCAGAGCCCGATGCTCGAGATCGAGGGCGGCGATCGGTCGGGGGCCCGGCAGCTCGCCTTTCGCCTTCGCATGGCGCTGTCGGCGCTTATTCGCGCGCGCGTCCCCGGCCAGGACGGGGCCTTCGCCGCGGCGATCCTCACCGGCGACCGCTCGGCGATCGACCCTCGTGTCGAGGCGGACCTGCGGATCTCGACGCTTTATCACCTGGTCTCGATCTCGGGCCTGCACATGAGCCTGATCGCTGCGGCGGTCTTCCTGATCGTGCGTTCGGGCCTCGCGCTGGTTCCGCGGCTGGCGCTGATCTGGCCGCTGAAGAAGATCGCGGCCTGGGTCGCGCTCGGCGCGAGCGCGGCCTACCTGCTGATCTCCGGGGCCGAGGTCGCGGCGCAGCGCGCGTTCATCATGACCGCCTGTTTCCTCGTCGCGGTGCTGATCGACCGGCCGGCGCTGACGCTGCGCTCGGTGGCGTTGGCCGCGATGATCGTGCTCGCGCTCGCGCCGGAGAG
>JANOEW010000524.1:0-3304 GCA_031413475.1 Amaricoccus sp. | reverse complement strand
GATGGCCGCGGAGGTTTGACCCACCTGGGAGCCGACCCTACCTTGGCCTCGGCTCGGCGCAGCGCTGAGGCGTGATCGCATGGCACTCGGGTTCAATGTCACCGCGCACCGCATCGCGGCCTATGCCTTCGCCGGCGTCGTGGCGTCGATCGGCGGCATCTTGCTGGTCTGGCAGACCTCCCAGGTCGCGCCCTTCTCGGGTGGGATTTCGGCGGTGATCGACATTCTCATCATCGCCGTGGTCGGCGGCATCCGCCGGCCGATCGGGCCTTTCGTCGGCGCTTTCATCTTCGTCCTACTCTCGACCTTCAGCCCGGATATCCTGTCCGCCTTCGGGCTCTCCAACGAGCGGTTCAAGCTGCTGATCGGCATGGGCTTCCTGGCCGTCGTTTTCTTCTCGCCGGATGGTGCGCTCGGCCTGTGGGAACGCTGGCGCGAACGGCGGCGCAAGGCGGTCGATCCCCTGACCGGGCAGGCTGTGGCGGGGGGCAAGCCATGACGCCCGCCGAGGCGATCCGCGCGACCGGTGGCGCCGCCGACCGACTGGGATCGATCGCGACCGGCAGCGCGCTGGAACTGCGGGGTGTCACCAAGCTGTTCGGCGCGCTCGCCGCGATCTCCGACGTGACGATGACGGTCGCTCCGGGCGAGCGGAGGGCGGTGCTCGGCTCGAACGGCGCGGGCAAGACCACGCTGTTCAACTGCGTGACCGGCGACTTCCTGCCGAGTTCGGGGACGATCCGGCTGTTTGGCGAGGATGTGACGCGCTTTCCCGCCCATGAGCGCATCCGCAGGGGGCTGAGGCGCACCTACCAGATCTCGCTGCTGTTCGGCGGCCTGAGCGTCGCCGACAATGTCTACCTCGCTTGCCGCGGCGTAAACCGCAACCGCTTCTCGCTGCTGCGCCCCAGAAACGGCGACCCGCTCCAGACGCGCACCGAGGAGTTGATCGAGGCGGTGCATCTGACAGCCGCGCGCGGACGGCTTGTGAGCGAACTCAGCTACGGCCAGCAGCGACAGCTTGAGATCGCGCTGGCACTCGCCGGCGCGCCGCGGCTCATCCTGTTCGACGAACCGGCGGCCGGCCTGTCGCCCACCGAGCGCGTCGAACTCATCGCGATCCTGACCAGCCTGCCGGCGCATATCGGCTTCATCATCATCGAGCACGACATGGACGTGGCGCTGCGGGTCGCGACGACGGTGACGATGCTGCACAACGGTCGCGTCTTCAAGGAAGGCACGCCGGCCGAGATCGAGGATGATCCCGAGGTCCAGGAGCTTTATCTCGGCGACGGGACGCACGCCCATGTCTGAGCGCGCGGCACCCGCCGCCCTGGAGGTGCGCGGCCTCAACGTCTTCTATGGCGCGAGCCACGCGCTGCAGGGCGTGGATCTGCGCCTCGAGCGCGGGGTGCTGTCGGTGGTCGGCCGCAACGGCATGGGCAAGACCACGCTGTGCAAGGCGATCATGGGCCTGGTGCCGATCGGCGCGGGGTCGATCAGTTTCAAGGGCAAGCCGCTCGTCGGGCTCACACCGGCCGAGATCGCGCGGCTGGGCGTGGGCTATGTGCCGCAGGGGCGGAGGCTGTGGCGCTCGCTCACGGTCGACGAGCATCTGCGGCTGGTCGCGCGCAGCGGCGGCGCCTGGTCGGTCGAACGCATCTACGCGACCTTCCCGCGCCTGGCCGAACGGCGTGGCAATGGTGGCGCCCAGCTTTCGGGCGGCGAGCAGCAGATGCTCGCGATCAGCCGGGCGCTGCTGATGAATCCGCAACTCCTCGTGATGGATGAACCGACCGAGGGCCTCGCGCCGGTCATCGTCGCGCAGGTTGAGGAGATGCTGGTCCGCCTCGCCGAGGAAGGCGACATGGACGTGCTCGTCATCGAGCAGAATATCGGCGTTGCCTGCGCGATCGCGGACACTGTCGCCATCATGGTCAATGGCCGGATCAACCGCGCCGCTCCGGCGCGCGAACTTGCCGCCGACCGCGACCTCCAGCAGCGTCTGCTTGGCGTGGGACGGCATGCCCATGACGAGACGCCCGTGGTGGCCGGTGCGCCCGCGGCCACCGCCGTCACCGAGGCTGCACCCAGGACGGCGGTCGGGCCGACCCGGATCTACATGTCGAACCCGTTGCCGCCGACCCGCTGGTCGAAGCCAGCCGCGGTCGGGACGATCGAGCGCAACGCAAGGCTGCTGACCGTCCAGCCGGCCGCCGCGCAGGGCGCGCAACTGGACATCCGGCCGCTGGCTGTGCCCGGCGCGGAGGTCGTGCTCGTCGTGGGCACCCTCGACACCAAGGGCGACGAGCTGCGCTACATGCGCGATATCCTCCGCGAGGCGGGCGTGCCGGTACGCCTGGTCGACCTGTCGACCACCGGTGGGCAAACCGGCGCCGACGTTCCGGCCCATCAGGTGGCCGCCTTTCATCCGCGCGGCGCGGCGGGCGTCCTGACCGGCGACCGCGGCACGGCCGTCGCGGGCATGACGGACGCCTTCGCGCGCTGGCTCGCGCGGCAGGGCGGGATCGCCGGCATCATCTCCGCCGGCGGTTCGGGCGGCACCGCCATGGTCGCGCCGGCCATGCGCGCGCTGCCTATCGGAGTGCCGAAGCTGATCGTCTCGACGGTCGCGAGCGGGGAGGTGCGCCAATATGTCGGCACCGCCGACATCACGATGATGCACTCGGTCGCCGACGTGCAGGGCCTCAACGCGATCACCGAAGACGTGCTCGGCAACGCGGCCCACGCCATGGTCGGCATGGTGAAGGCGCGCCGTTCGGGACGGCCCGCGCGCGCCTCCCGGCCGGCCGTGGCCGTTTCGATGTTCGGCGTCACGACGCCCTGCGTGCAGCAGATCACCGGCGCCCTCAAAGACGAATGGGACTGCCTCGTCTTCCACGCCACCGGAACCGGCGGCCAGTCGATGGAACGACTGATCGACGAGCGCCGCGTCGCGGGCGTGATCGACGTGACCACGACCGAGGTCGCCGACATGATGATGGGCGGCGTCTTCGCCTGCACCGAGGACCGGTTCGGTGCCGTGATCCAAGCGCGCATGCCCTATATCGGCTCGGTGGGCGCGCTCGACATGGTCAATTTCGGCGCGCCCGAGACAGTGCCCGAGCGCTACCGCGGCCGCACCTTCTACCAGCACAATCCGCAGGTGACGCTGATGCGCACCACGCTGGACGAATGTGCCCGGATGGGACGCTGGATCGCCGAGCGGCTCAACCTGATGGAAGGGCCGGTGCGCTACTTCCTGCCGGAGGGCGGCGTCTCCGCGCTCGATGCACCCGGCGCG
>JANOEW010000523.1:0-2434 GCA_031413475.1 Amaricoccus sp. | reverse complement strand
GGCTGGCGGCGGCGATGGCGCCCGAGATGGCGATACCGGAGACAGCCGGCCCGGCAAGCGCGCCCGGGGCCGCGCCGGCCCCGGGATCGCAGCCGCCGACGCCCGTAGCGGAGCCCCGGCTGACAGCTGATCCCGTGGACGCTTCCGCCGAGTCGACGGCCCCGCAACCGCTGGCGCCGCGGCCGCGGCCGAAAAGGCCGTTGCCGACCAGGACGGGGCCACAGATCGCCGCAGCGGCGTCGCCGCTTGCGTCCGAGCCCGCCCCCGTACTACCGGCACAGCGGGCGCGGCTATCTGCGCCGGCCGCTGCCGCCGCGTCGACGGCGGGCGCGCAGGCGTCCGGGTCCGGCGGCGGGACGGAAGCCGGGTCGGGCGGCGGCTCCCTCGTTGCGACCGGCGCGACGGCTACCGAGGCGCGCGCCTTACAAACCTGGGCGACGCAGGTGCAGCGGGCGCTGCAACGCGGCATGGCCGGCCCGCGCGGCGCCCGCGGCGCCGCGAGCGGCACGGTGGTCCTGGCGCTGTCGCTCACGCTGGACGGGCGACTGCGGGCGGCCTCGGTCGCGCGGACGTCGGGGGACGCGTCGCTGGACGCTGCGGCGCTTGCGGCGGTGAAGCGGCTCCGGTTGCCGCCGGCGCCGCTGGCGCTGACCGCGCCGGCCTACGCGTTCGAGGCGCCGGTGGTCTGGCGGGCGCGCTGATAGACGGCAGCGGCCGGCCGATTCCGATCGTGCCGCCGCGGTCGGGCGGTGCGCGCCGTTCGGCCCGACGCCGCCGCGTTCGGCAAGTCGACGCGCGACGCGGGTTGCGCTCGAAGCCATTGCGCCGCAGGGTCGAGGCCCTCGGGCGGCGGAGGCGGGCGATGAAGACGGTGCTGGTGGCGAACCGCAAGGGCGGCTGTGGCAAGACGCTGGTGGCGATCACGCTGGCCGCCGCGCTGGCGGGGCGGGGCCATGCGGTGGCGCTCGCCGACGCCGATCCGCAGAAATCGGCGCTGCGCTGGCTGAAGCAGCGTCCGCCGGTGGCGACCCCGATCCGCGGCCTCGACTGGAGCCACGCGGGCGACGTCGGCGACGCGCCGAAGCGGCTGGACTGGCTGGTGATCGACGCGCCGGGCGCGCTGGCGGGCGCGCGCGCCGAGGCGCTGATCGCCGAGGCCGAGGCGGTGGTGACGCCGGTGCTGCCGTCCTATTTCGACGCGGAATCGACGCGGCGGTTCCTCAAGGAGATCGAGGAGGTCAAGCGCGTGCGCAAGGGTAAGGTGCCGGTGCACCTGCTCGCGAACCGGGTGCGCGCGCGCGTCCATGCCACTGACCGGTTGCGCGGCTTCTTCACGGCGCTGGGGCAGGAGCCGCTGGCCTGGATCGCCGAGCGCGCGGTCTACGCCGATCTCGCCGAGGAGGGGCTGGCGGTGTTCGACCGGCCGCAACGCGCCTTCGCGCCGATCCGCGCCCAGTGGGCCCCGGTGTTGGCGGCGCTGGGCTGAACGGGGGACTGGCATGGATCTCGGCATCCGGGGCAGGCGGGCGATCGTCTGCGCGGCGTCGAAGGGGCTGGGCCGCGGCTGCGCCGAGGCTCTCGCCGAGGCCGGGGTCGATCTGGTGATCAACGCCCGCGGGGCGGCGGCGCTCGAGGCCATGGCCGTGGCGATCCGTGATCGTTGGGGGGTGAACGTGACGGCCGTAGCGGGCGACGTGACCACCGCGGCGGGCCGGGCGGCGGCGCTCGCCGCCTGCCCGGACCCCGACATCCTGGTGACCAACGCCGGCGGCCCGCCGCTGGGGCTGTGGTCGGACTGGAGCCGCGAGGACTTCATCCGGGCGCTCGACGCCAACATGCTGACGCCGATCGCGCTGATGCAGGCGGTTTTGCCGGCGATGATGGCGCGGGGCTGGGGCCGCGTGGTCAACATCACCTCCCAATCGGTCAAGGCACCGATCCCGGCGCTCGGTCTGTCGAACGCCGCGCGCGCCGGCCTGACCGGCTTCGTCGCCGGCACCAGCCGGCAGGTCGCGCCGCACGGCGTGACGATCAACAACCTGCTTCCGGGCATCCACGCCACCGACCGGGCCGCGGCGTTCGACGCCGGCGTCGTCGCGGCCGAAGGCGGCACGCTCGAAGCGGCGCGGGCGCGGCGGGAGGCTACCATCCCGGCGCGGCGTTATGGCACGGCTGCGGAGTTCGGCGCGGCCTGCGCGTTCCTGTGCTCGGTCCACGCCGGGTTCATCGTGGGACAGAACATCCTGCTCGACGGCGGCGCGACCAACCTGACGCTTTGAGACGAGTACCGGGTGATCGCCTCGGATTGTTTGGTCCCGAAGCGGGACAAGCGGGGCGCTAGAGCATATCCGCGCCTGAGTGAATCGCGAGGGATTCCCGTGCGGTCGGTCTTGTGATTCAAGCTGCATGCTGGAAGGAGGTCAGCATGCATGGC
>JANOEW010000522.1:0-2124 GCA_031413475.1 Amaricoccus sp. | reverse complement strand
TCTGCGCTGCGAACCCGAAGCGACTCAAGGCGCTGTCGCAAGTGCCGCTTCAGGACACCAAGCTCGCCTGCGCCGAGGCCTCGCGGGCGCAGAAGGCCGGCTGCATCGGCGTGCAGATCGGCAATCACGTCGGCGACAAGGATCTCGACCATCCCGAGCTGGTGGACTTCCTCACCCACTGTGCGAACGACGGCATCCCGGTGTTCGTGCACCCCTGGGACATGATGGGCGGCGGCCAGCGCATGAAGCAATGGATGCTGCCGTGGCTGGTGGCCATGCCGGCGGAGACCCAGCTCGGCATGCTGTCGCTGATCCTGTCGGGCGCGTTCGAGCGCTTGCCGGCGGCGCTGAAGATCTGCTTCGCCCATGGTGGCGGCAGCTTCGCCTACACGCTGGGCCGCGTCGACAACGCGTGGAAGCACCGCGACATCGTGCGCAAGGACTGCCCGCGCCCGCCGTCCGAGTACGCGCGGCGCATGTACACCGATTGCGCAGTCTTCGACCCCGGTGCCCTGCGCTTGTTGACCGACGTCATGGGCACCGACCGTGTGATGCTCGGCTCGGACTATCCGTTCCCGCTCGGCGAGATCGAGATCGGCGCGTTGCTCGAGGGCGCTCCCGGATACTCGTCTGCCGAGCGGCGGAACATGTTGAACGACAACGCCCGCGCCTTCTTCGGCGTGGGTGCCCTCGACTGATGACAGGCCCCATGCCATGGACAAGACCCAGATCCAACACTACGGCGACGAGCTGTACACCGCGCTCGTCGAGCGCAAGCCGGTCGATCCGCTGACCGAGCGCGAGCCCACGATCACGATCGACGACGCCTACCGCATCCAGCTGCGAATGGTGCAGCGCCGCGTCGACGCCGGCGAGACCGTCATCGGCAAGAAGATCGGCGTCACCAGCCGGGTCGTGATGCAGATGCTCAAGGTCGACCAGCCCGATTTCGGCCAGATGACCTCGGGCATGGTCTTCAACGAAGGCGAGGCGATCCGCGCCGATTCGATGATCGCGCCCAAGGCCGAAGCCGAAGTCGCCTTCCTGCTCAAGCGCGACCTGGTCGGCCCAGGCGTCACCGCCGCCGACGTGCTGCGCGCCACCGACTGCGTGATGCCCTGCTTCGAGATCGTCGACTCGCGCATCAAGGACTGGAAGATCAAGATCCAGGACACCGTGGCCGACAACGCCAGTTGCGGCGTGCTGACGCTCGGCGGCGTGCGCAAGAGTCCGCGCCAGCTCGACCTCGCGCTCGCGGGCATGGTGCTGGAGAGGAACGGCGAACTCGTCAGCACCTCCACCGGCGCCGCGGTGCAAGGCTCGCCGGTCAATGCCGTGGCCTGGCTCGCCAACACACTCGGGCGGCTGGGCATCGCGCTCAAAGCCGGCGAGGTGATCCTCTCTGGGTCGCAGTCCCCGCTTGTTCCGGTCAAGGCCGGCGACAGCCTTGTTTGCAGCGTCGGCGGCCTTGGCGGCACGTCGGTCCGGTTCATCTGAACCTCATGCACGCGGCGCGCCCGGCTGCGACCCGGCGGCGCCGAGAACTCCTCACAACCACCCACCCCACGAAGGAATGACCATGACCCAACTCAGCGCTCCCCCCGTTTCCCTGCTGGACATGTACGACGGAGATGCGGTGTTGCCGCTGTACACCGCCGAGGTCACGGTGACCGGCGGAGAAGCCAAACACGGCCGTTCCTCGGGGCGCGCCGTCTCTGACGACGGCGCACTCGATCTCGCCCTTCGGTTGCCGAAAGCCTTGGGCGGACCGGGCGGCGGGGCCAACCCCGAACAGTTGTTCGCCGCGGGCTACGGGGCTTGCTTTCATGGCGCACTGACACTGGTCGCGATGAAGCGCAGGATCAAGCTGCCAGCGGACCTCTCGATCAAGGTCGCGGTCACATTCGGGCGGGATCCGTCCGACGGCCTCTTTCTGCTCGAGGCGGATCTCGAGGTGGCCCTTCCGGGCGTCTTGCCGGCGCAGGCAAGTGCCCTGATCGAAGAGACGGAAAGGATCTGTCCCTACGCCAAGATGACCCGTCAGGGCATCGGCGCGAAGGTGCGTTGCATCTGAGGTGTTCATGAAGCTCGACAAGCAAACCATCCAGGCGCTGGCCAAACAGC
>JANOEW010000521.1:0-1805 GCA_031413475.1 Amaricoccus sp. | reverse complement strand
GAAGTCGTCGCTGTCCTCGAACACCACGGCGCGGCCGGTGTGCTGCATCAGCGCCGACGTTGCGGCGCTGGCTGCGGGATGACGATGCGGCGGTAGAGCGACCAGTTCGAGGCGCCGTCGATCTGGGCGGCCTTGAGCATCTCGGTGTCGATGCCGCGCAGGCCGGCGAGGAACATCGCCATGACGAAGCCGGAGGTCTGCCAGACCGCGGCGATGACGATCGTGTAGATCGCCATGTCGCTGTCCTTGATCCAGGCGAAGGTGAAGCTCTCCCAGCCCCAGCTTCGCACCACCGCCTGCAGGCCGATGCCGGGGTCGAGGAACCACTTCCAGGCGGTGCCGGTGACGATGAAGCTGAGCGCCATCGGATAGAGGTAGATGGTGCGGATGAAGCCCTCGGCGCGGATCTGCTGGTCGAGCAGGATCGCGAGGCCGAGCCCGAGGACGCAGCAGATCACGATGTAGAGCGACCCGAAGATCAGCAGGTTGTTGACCGCGATTCCCCAGGCGCGCAGGCCGAACAGCTTGACGTAGTTCTCGGTCCCGACCCAGCCGAACGACGGCAGGATGCGGCTGTCGGTGAACGACAGGAACACGGTGAACAGGATGAAGCCGTAGACGAACACCAGCACGACGGCGAGGCTGGGGCTGAGCACCAGTTTCGGCAGCGCGTCACGCAGCCAGTCGCCGGCGCCGCCGCCGGTCCGCGCGGTATCCGCCATGGGCGCAATCCTTCGAAGGCGGGGAAAGCGGCCTGGGCCGCTCCCCCCGGCGATTGCGCCTACTGCGAAACTTCGACGGCGCCGACCAGTTCGCTGACCGCGGTCGCGCTGTCGTATTCGCCGTTGAAGTGCGCGGTGATCACGTCGTACATCGCGTTCTTCACCGAGGCCGGATTGGCGTGGCCGTGCGCCATGGAGCCGAACAGGTTGCCGCTGTCCGAGGCCGCGGCCAGGTCCTTCATGCCCTGCTTGCCGCAGGCGTCGAAGGCCTCGTCGGAGACATCGACCCGCGCCGGAACCGAGCCCTTGACCACGTTGAACGCCGACTGGAACCCGGGCGACATGATCGCCTTCGCCAGCGCCGCCTGCTCGGCGCCGACCGTGTCGCCCTGGCTGAACAGCGCGAACTGGTCGGCGTTGAAGGTGACCTGGTTCTGGGTGCCGGGGAAGCGGAAGCAGAGGAAGTCGGTCCCCGGGACCTTGCCCGCGTTGAGGAACTCGCCCTTGGCCCAGTCGCCCATGAACTGGAAGGCGGCCTCGCCGTTGATCACCATCGCGCTGGCGAGGTTCCAGTCGCGACCCGAGAAGTTGTCGTCGACGTAGCCGCGGATCACGGTCATGCGGTCGAACACCTGCTTCATCGTGTCCGAACCGAGCGCGTCGGCATCGAGGTCGATCATCGACGCCTTGTAGAACTCGGGCCCGCCGGTCGACATCAGCACCGCGTCGAAGATCGTCGCGTCCTGCCAGGGCTGGCCGCCGTGGGCGACCGCGGTCTTGCCGGCGGCCTTCACGGCCTCCATCGCGGCGACGAGTTCATCCCAGGTCTGCGGCGGCGCGATCCCGAGTTCGTCGAGCACCGCCTTGTTCGCCCAGACCCAGTTGGTCGAGTGCACGTTCACCGGCGACGCGACCCACTGGCCGTCGTATTTCGAGAACGCCTCGAGCGCGTCCGGCACCACCGCGTCCCAGCCCTCGGCCGCCGCGATCTCGTTGAGGTTGGCGAGCGCACCCTCCTTCGCCCAGTCGGTGATGTCGAAGCCGAGCATCTGAACCGCGGTCGGCGGGTGTCCGGCGGTGACG
>JANOEW010000520.1:0-5696 GCA_031413475.1 Amaricoccus sp. | reverse complement strand
ATCGGCACGTCGAAGTTGAAGATGTGGCTGACGTTGGGGATATCGAGCCCGCGCGCGGCCACGTCGGAGGCGATCAGCAGCTTCAGCTCGCCGTCGCGGAAGGACTGCAGGATCTTCATCCGCAGCTTCTGATCGAGGTCGCCGTGCATCGCCGCCGCGTCGAAGCCGTGCTTCTTCAGCGACTTCGCCAGCACGTCGACTTCGACCTTGCGGTTGCAAAAGATGATGCCGTTGGTCAGCTTGTCGCCTTCAGAACGGATTAGCCGGCGCAGCAGGTCGCGCTTTTCGTCCGGGCCGGTGTCCTTGCGCCGCGGCGTGTGCTTGACCACGAACTGGTCGATGGTCTCGGAAGTGGTCGCCTGGCGCGCCACCTCGACCCGCACCGGGTTGTGCAGAAACTCCTGGGTGATGCGGGTGATCTCGGGCGCCATCGTCGCCGAGAAGAACAGCGTCTGCCGGGTGAACGGCACCAGCTTGAAGATGCGCTCGATGTCGGGAATGAAACCCATGTCGAGCATGCGGTCGGCCTCGTCGACCACCATGATCTGCACCCCGGTCAGCATCAGCTTGCCGCGCTCGAAATGGTCGAGCAGGCGGCCGGGGGTGGCGATCAGCACGTCGACGCCGCGGTCGATCAGCTTGTCCTGATCCTTGAAGCTGACGCCGCCGATCAGCAGCGCCATGGTCAGCTTGACGTTCTTGGCGTATTTCTCGAAGTTTTCCGACACCTGCGCCGCCAGTTCGCGGGTCGGACAAAGGACGAGGCTACGCGGCATGCGCGCCCGGGCGCGGCCCTTGCTGAGATGGGTGATCATCGGCAGGACGAAGGCGGCGGTCTTGCCGGTGCCGGTCTGGGCGATGCCGAGGATGTCGCGGCCCTCGACCGCGCTGGGGATCGCCTGAATCTGGATCGGGGTGGGGGTGACGTAACCGGCTTCGGTCACGGCGGACAGGACCCGCGGGTCCAGCGAAAGGTCTGCGAATGTGGTCATGAAGCCTGCGTTTGTGAAGCTGCGGCGAAACGGCCGCAATCTTCGCGCGGCCCGGAAGTTCCCGGATTGGAATCTTCCCTTGTGACCTGCATATAGATCGCTGCTTCAGCGCCGTCAACGAAAGCCGCAGGGAACCTCGGCGACTTACCAGTATCACGGGCCGGGCAGCGGCGCCCCCAGCGCGACCCCGAACGGCGAGATGGTCGTGCCGTGCGCCACCGCTTCGACCCCCGCCGCCCGCGCCGCCGCGAAGGCGCGGGCATAACCGGGGTCGAGGTCGCTCGCGAGCCGCATGCGCGCGCAGTCGGTGCGCTGCACCACGTAGAGCATCATCGCCCGCGCGCCGGTGGCGACCATGGCGGCCAGCTCGTCCAGGTGCTTCGCCCCCCGCGTGGTCACGCAGTCGGGAAATTCCGCCCAGTCGTCGCGGCGGCGCAGGTGCACGTTCTTCACCTCCACGAATGCCGGCGGCAGTCCGGGTCCGCTCGCGACGAAGTCCACCCGGCTCGCCGCGCCATAGCGCACCTCCGGCCGAAACGCGTCATAGCCCGACAGCGCCGGGACGCGTCCCGCGCGCAGCGCCTCCGCAACGATCCGGTTGGGCACGCCGGTGTCGATCCCGGCCCAGTGGCCGTCCGGCAACTCTACCAGCCGCCAGGCGAAGCGCAGGCTGCGCCGCGGGTCGTCGTTCGGCTCCAGCCAGACCGGCAATCCCGGTGCGTTCAGCCCGAGCATCGCCCCCGGATTGGCGCAATGCGCCGTGACTTCGCGCCCGTCGTCCAGCATGACGTCGGCGAGAAATCGTTTATACCGGCGCAGCAATCGGCCGCGCTGCAGGGGTCTGGCGAAGTCCACGCGCCGGACCCTGCCGCGACGGCCCCGTCAGGACAAGCCACCCATGCCCAACCCCACCGCCGCAATGCTCGTCATCGGGGACGAGATCCTCTCCGGCCGGACCCGCGACACAAACACGAACCATCTGGCCGGCGCGCTCGCCGCGGCCGGCGTCGACCTGCGCGAGGCCCGCGTGGTGCCCGACGTGGCGGCGGAGATCGTCGCCGCCGTCACCGCGCTGCGCGCCCGCTACGACCATGTCTTCACCTCTGGCGGCATCGGTCCGACCCATGACGACATCACCGCCGACTCCGTCGCCGCGGCCTTCGGCGTCGGCATCGGCGTGCGCGCGGACGCCCGCGCGATCCTCGCCACGAACTACGCCAACCCCGAGGTCGACCTGAACCCGGCGCGCCTGCGCATGGCGCGCATCCCCGACGGCGCGACGCTGATCGAGAACCCGGTGTCCAAGGCCCCGGGCTTCAGCCTCGACAACGTCCATGTCATGGCCGGCGTGCCCGCGATCTTCGAGGCGATGACCGCCTGGCTCGTCCCGCGGCTGGTGGGCGGCACGCCGCTCTGCACCGTCTCGGTGCGGGCCGCTCACCCCGAGGGCCTGCTCGCCGCGCCGCTCGGCGCGCTCGCGGCGGCGAATCCCGCCGTGTCGATCGGCTGCTATCCGTTCAACCAGGGCGGCGTCTTCGGCGCGACCCTGGTGCTGCGCTCCGAAGACGCCGACGCCCTGGCTGCGGCGGAGGCCGGCCTCTTGGCGCTCCTCGCGGACCTCGACGCCGGCACGCCCTAGGCGCCCAGCGTGATCTTGTTGCGCTCGGGGAGCACCGAACACAGGCCCCGAAAATCAGCCGGGCCGCCAGGCGTCGAAGGCCGCCATCGCTTCGGCCGCGGTCTCCACGTGTGTGACGAGCTCGACGTCCTGTGGCGAGATCGTGCCGGCCTCGACCAGCATCTCCCAATCGATCACCCGCCGCCAGAACTCGGTTCCGAACAGCAGGATCGGCAGCGGCGCCATGCGCTGGGTCTGGACCAGGGTGAGGACCTCGAACAGCTCGTCGAGCGTGCCGAAGCCGCCCGGGAACACCGCGATCGCCTTGGCGCGCATCAGGAAGTGCATCTTGCGGATGGCGAAGTAGTGGAAGTTGAAGCTGAGGTCGGGCGTGCCGTAGAGGTTCGGCACCTGCTCGTGCGGCAGCACGATGTTGAGGCTGATCGAAACCCCGCCGGCGTCGAGCGCCCCGCGGTTGCCGGCCTCCATCACGCCGGGACCGCCGCCGGTACAGATCACGCCCTCGCTGTTGCCGGTCGAGAGCGCACGTTCGGTGCAAAGGCGCGCGAACGCGCGGGCCTCGTCGTAGTAGCGCGCGAGGGCGGCGAGCGCCGGGGTGCGGGCGCGGTCCGTGTGCGCCGGGTCGGGAATCCGGGCGCCGCCGAACATCACCACGGTCGAGGCGATGCCGCGCTCGGCCATCGCCATCTCGGGCTTCAGCAGCTCGAGCTGGAGGCGCACCGGGCGCAGTTCGTCGCGGGTGAGGAATTCGGGGTCCGAGAAGGCGAGCCGGTAGGAGGGCGACAGCGTCTGCGGCGTGTCGGGCACGCGCGTCCAGGACTTCAGATCCTCGCGCGCGTCCGGGAAGCGGCGCTGATGCTCGCTTGGCTTGGCCATTTCCGCCCCTTCGGCCGGCGACAGGGCAGATTGCCCCGGCCGCGCTCCCGACTTATAGCTGCCCGCCCCTGACCCGCCAGCCAGAAACGGACGCCGCCATGTCACATGCCATGTCACACGCCGCCGAGCTGGAGCCGGTGATCGACGCGGCGTGGGAGGCGCGCGAGACGATCACGCCGGAGACCGGCGGCGAGGCCCGCGCCGCAATCGAGACCGTGATCGAGGCGCTGGACAAGGGTGCGATCCGGGTCGCGGAGCGGCAGGCGGACGGGGCCTGGCGGGTCAATCAATGGGCGAAGAAGGCGGTGCTGCTCGGCTTCAGGCTGCAGGACATGGCCGAGCAGTCCGGCGGGCCGCAGGGCGGCGGCTGGTGGGACAAGGTCGATTCCAAGTTCAAGGGCTGGACCGCACACGACTGGCGGTCCGCCGGGTTCCGCGCGGTGCCGAGCTGCGTGGTGCGCCGCTCGGCTTATGTCGCGCCGGGAGCGGTGCTGATGCCCTGCTTCGTCAACGTCGGCGCCTACGTCGGCGCGGGCACGATGGTCGACGCCTGGGCGACGGTCGGCTCCTGCGCGCAGATCGGCGCGCGCTGCCATCTGTCGGGGGGCGTCGGGATCGGCGGCGTGCTCGAGCCGATGCAGGCGGGCCCGACGATCATCGAGGACGACTGCTTCATCGGCGCCCGCTCGGAGGTGGTCGAGGGCGTGATCGTGCGGACGGGCGCGGTGCTGGGGATGGGGGTGTTCCTCGGGCAGTCGACCAAGATCGTCGATCGGGCGACCGGCGCGATTTTCTATGGCGAGGTGCCGGCCTATTCGGTGGTGGTGGCCGGGTCGCTGCTTGGAAAGGCGCTGCCGAACGGCGATCCCGGCCCGAGCCTCTACTGTGCGGTGATCGTCAAACGCGTTGACGAGCGCACGCGCGCGAAAACCGCGATCAACGATCTTCTGCGCGACTAGGCAGTCGGCCGCAGCGGTGCCATGGTGTCGCTCACGCCCGGTGGAACGAACGCTGGCCCCAGGAGTCGTAATGGCGCGAGTGACCGAGACCGAGGGCGGGCGTCGCCAGCAGGCGTATACGCTGCTCGTGCAGGTCGGGCGCAAGGCCGGCGACGGGTTGCCCGACGGCGCGAGCGGGGCGGCGCTGCTGTGTTACGCCGCGGGCGTCGACGAGGACGAAGCGGTGCGCGAGACGGTGGCGGTGCTGAAGCTCGCCGACCTCGCGCCGCTGGACGTGACTGGCTATGGCACGTTGGAGGAACGGCTTGCAGCGGGCGAGGTGGCCGATGAGGAGCGTGCGCTAATGGAGCGGGCTCGGGCCGAGAACGCGGTGATTGTGGCGGAGTTGACGCCGTTCTTCGGCGAAGACTGAGGCGCCTCCATCGGATTTTGGCGGCTTCACGCGCAACGCCCACCTGGGGCTGAATCGCGGATCGGGCGCGGCCGACCAAACGGACGTCGATCGCACGGCAGCGACCCGACACAGCAGCACGCGACATCGATGTCGCAAATGGGCGAGACGGGTGGCGGGCGGCGGGTATCAAACAAAAACACCCGGTCGCGAAGTTCCTTCAGCCGAACCTGCTCTCGCGCAGGCTGCGAATGTCTCAGAAGTATTTGGTATCCGGGCCGGAATGGCCGACGCTCGCCCTGTTTCTCGCCACCTATGCCGTCTGGGCCGGCGCCACGCTCTTCGCTTCGACGCTGACGCTCTGGGTGGCCGTGCCGATCCTGGCGCTGACGCTCACTTTGCATTCTTCGCTGCAGCACGAGGTGCTGCACGGCCACCCGCTGCCGAGCCGGCTTCTGTCCGAGGCGTTGGCCTGGCCGCCGCTCGGGTTGGCGATCCCGTATCCTCGGTTCCGCGATCTGCACCTCGCGCATCATCGGGACTCGGTTCTGACCGATCCTTACGATGATCCCGAGACGAACTATCTCGATCCGGCGGTCTGGACCCGACTTTCGGCGCCGTTACAGCGGGTGTTGCTGTCCAACAACACGCTGCTCGGTCGGATGATCGTGGGTCCGGCGGTGTCGATGGTGGTCTTCCTGCGCGACGAGGCCGAGGCGGCCCGAGCGGGGGATCGAGCGGTGCGACGGGCCTGGGCGGGCCATGCGATCGGAGCCGCCGCGGTGCTCGGCTGGGTCGCGGTGGCGTCGACGCTGCCGGTCTGGGCCTATCTGCTGGCG
>JANOEW010000519.1:0-5933 GCA_031413475.1 Amaricoccus sp. | reverse complement strand
ATTCTGGTTGGCGAAGAACGCCTGCGCCTCGGGCGTGGTCAGGTATTCCAGGAACGCCACCGCATTGTCGCGATTGGGCGCGTGCGCCGCGACTCCGGCGGCGGAGACGTTGACATGGGTGCCGGTGGTGTCCTGGTTCGGCAGCACCCAGCCGATCTGGTCCACCGCGTCGCTGAGGCCCTCGATCGTCTCGGCCTTGGCGCGCGCGAAGTAGTAGGTGTTCGACACCGCGATGTCGCAGGCCCCGGACACGAGGCCCTTGAGCTGGTCGGTGTCGCCGCCCTCCGGGGCGCGGGCGAGGTTCGACTTCAACCCCTCGGCCCAGCCACGCGCGGCGTCCTCGCCCTGATGCTCGATGATGCCGCTCATCAACGAAAGGTTGTAGACGTTCGAGGCGGTGCGGATGCAGACCTTGCCCTGGTACTCGGGATCGGCCAGCGCCTCGTAGGTCTGCGGCGGCGTGTCGAGCCGATCCTTGGCGTAGAAGATGATCCGCGCGCGCTGCGACAGCCCGAACCAGTGGCCGTCGGGATGGCGCAGGAACGCGGGGATGCGTTCTTCCAGCACGGCGCTGTCGACCGGCTGCAGCAGCCCCGCCTGGTCGGCGAGCCAGATGCGGCCGGCGTCCACGGTCAGGATCACGTCAGCGCGGCTGTTCACGCCCTCGGCCTGCAGCCGGGCGAGCAGCTCTTCGGGCGTGCCCTCGATGCGGTTCACCGTGATCCCAGTCGCGGCGGTGAACATGTCGTAGAGCTGGGTGTCGTTGTCGTAGTGCCGCGACGAGTAGAGGTTGACCTCCTGCGCCGCGGCGCCGGCTGCGAGCCCCAGCGACAGGCCCGCGGCGGCTAGGGCGGCGAACGGGGTTCGGAACGCTTGCATGTCGTCTCCTGATCTGGACGCCCCGTGGGGCCGGAAGCTGCTGCAGCCGTTTCTTGCCTCTATCCGACAAAGTGAGTCAACAAATAATTCCGAGCGATTGCGTCGGGTATCCGAAGTCGCCCGAACCGGGCGCCCGGATCAGTAGTCGCGCTCGAAAAAGACGCCGAGCGTCGAGTTTCCGTTCGTCGCGACCGAGCCGCGCAGGGTGAAGTTGTCGTTGATCTCGAGGTTGATCTGCGCCCTCGTGTCGCCCGCGGTGTCGGCCTCCACGTCGAGATAGATGTTGTCGTCGATATAGCGGCCGGCGCGCAGCGCGGTCTCGCCGCTTTCTTCAGTGACGATGTCGAGGTCGTCGAAGCCGATCGCGCCGCGCAGCCGCGACAAGAGGCCACCGCCGCCGCCGCCGCCGGCGAGGTCGGCCGCGGCCGAGGCGAGTTGCGCCAGCTGGAACGGCGACAGCCGCGAGACGCTGCGCCCGAAGATCACCCGGGCCAGCACCTCGTCCTCGGGCAGCGGCGGGTCGGACGAGAACGCGATCTCCGGCGAGGAGACCCGGCCCGAAACCGTGACGATCGCGGTCACGTCTTCGGCCCGGGTGCGCGCGACAAAGTAGATCTGCGGGTTGAGGTTGCCGGTGAGCGTCAGCGAGCCCTGCTCGAACTCGATGCGCTGGCCGAGCACCTCGATCCGACCGCGGCGCAGGTCGAACTGGCCGACCGGAGCGAGGTCATCGAGCGGACCGGTCAGGGTCAGCGCGCCGCCGAGCTCGACGTCGAGGCCGCGGCCGCGCACGAAAATCTGGTTCGGCGCGCTGACGCGGATGTCGGTGACGAAGCCGCGGCGGCCGCTCGCCTGCGGCATACTCGGCTCGCCGACGCGGGCGCGGAGCAGCGTCTGGGCGACGCCGGGCGGCGTGGCGACGTGGCGGACCTCGTCGAGCACCTGCAGCGCGTTGCCGCCGAGGCCCTCGGTCACCGAGATCTCGGTACGGCCGAGGTCGATGCGCCCCGACAGCACCCCGCCGCCGCCGGTGAGCGGACCGCGCGCACGAAGCTCGCCGTCGAGCGTCGTGGAGACGAACGAACCGTCGGTGTAGCGCACGCCGTCGAACCGCGCAGTCAGGTCCGCCGGATTGCCCGAGGCGAGCGAGACCGTGCCCGACGCGGTGATCGCGCCGCCCGCCGGCACTGCCGCGCGGAAGCTGCGCAAGGTCACGGCCTGGCCCTCGAAGCCCGCGTCCGCCGCGATGTCGACCAGCCGCACGTTGGTCAGCGGATCGACGAACGTGCCGCCCGACAGCGACGCCGAGCCGGCGAGCCGCGGTCGGGCGAGCGCGCCGCCGGCGGTGACGTCGAAGCGCACCAGCCCGCTCGCCTGCGCGCTGCGCTCGGCGAGAAAGGCGTTCGCCGCCGCGAGCGGCAGCGACCCGGACGCGCGCACGTCGAGCCCCGGACCGCGCAGCGGCGCCCGTCCCGACGCGGCGATCGACACGCCCTGGCCGTTCGAGACGTCGAGCCGCGACAGAGTCACCGAGTTGCGGGCGAACTCGCCGGTGGCGGCGACCGCCAGCGGCGTGATCGCGGCGTCGCGCAGCGGCTGCGCCGAGACCTCGGTTCCGCGCAGGTCGAACCGGACCACGGGCGCGGCGACGCTCCCGCGCACCTCGGCCCGGCCCGAGGCGGCCCCGGCGAGCCCGCGCCCGCCGGCGACACGGTCGAGCGTCTGCAGCGGCAGTCCCGCGAGCTCGACGTCGAGCTCGAGCGCGCCCTGGCCCAGCGGCGCCGAGCCGGTGACGCGCGCCTCTGCTCCCGCCGCCGAGGCGCGCGCGTCAATCCGGAGCCGCCGGTCGGCGGTGCGGCCCGTGGCGGTCAGCTGCGCCGCAGGCAGCCCGGCGGCGCGGGTCGCGGCGGACGCCACGCCCTCGCCGCTCAGCTCGAAGCTCGCGTCCGGGTCCGCGCGCGGCCCGGTCACCCGGAGGCGGCCACCAACGACGCCGTCGAGGCCGAGGCTCGACTGCACCGTGTTGGCCAGTGACAACGGCAGGCGTTCGAGCTCGACCGCGACGTCGAAGCTCTCGCCGATCTCGCCCCGCGCGGTGAGCCGGCCGCCGGCGAGGTCGAGCGCAAGCGGCGTCAGGCGCGCGACGCCTTCGGTCACGGTGACCGTCGCCGGCGCCGATAGCTGCGCCGAGACCGCGTCCTGCCGCAGCGACAGCGTGTCGAGCGTCGCCGCGAAGCCGCCGGGCAGCCGCGACAGCGCGCCCGCCATCTGGGCCTCGGCGCCGGCGGCGAACCGGGCGTCGGCGGTCACCCGCATGGCGTCGGGGCCGGTCTGCTCGGCCGTGGCGGCGAGCCGTGTGACGTCGAAGCCCGCGACCACCATGCCCTCGACGCTGAGCTCGCCCTGCACGAGCGGCGCGCCAAGCGCGTCGGTCACCGTCGCGTCGAGGTCGAGCGCGCCGAGCCGTGCGCCCGCCGCCGCCACGTCGCGCGCCCGCGCGCCGACGCTGACGCCCTGGCCGACGGTGGCGGGACCGAACGTGATCGTCGCGTCGACCGCGCCGCTTGCCTCGGTCAGCGCCAGGGCGGCGAGCGGCGCGAGGTCGGGCGCGATTAGCGACAGCGTCCCGCGCACGACGTCGCCCGCCGCCTGGGCGACGTCGCCGGTCAGGGTGTTGGGGCCGACCTCGACCGCGAGGTCGCGCAGCGCCCGCGACGGACCGTCGAGTTCGAGGTCGGCGGTCAGCGCCACCGGCTGGTCGCCGAGCGTGGCGCCGCCGCGCAGCGCGCCGCGCACGTCGACCCCGTTCACCTCGCCGTCGAACCCGAGCCGCGCGCCGGCGAGCCGGCGGTCGAGCAACCGCCCCTCGGGAACCACGGCCACGAGCCGCAATGCGAACGGCCGCCCGGTTCCGGTGGCGCGCGCGGTGACGGTGAGCGCGCCCTGCGCCCGCGGGTCGAGCGCCGCGAGATCGGTCAGCCGACCGTCGACCACGAGGTCGGCGACGCCGCGGGTGATCCGCCCGGACGAGGTCAACTCGAGCTGCGGGTTTGCGAGGCGAAAGCCGTCGGTGCGAAATCCCTCGGCGTCGCGCGCGACTCGTCCGCCGAGAGTGGTGGCCCCGGCGAACAGCCCGTCGAGCGGCGGGACGCCGAGCCGCAGGTCGTCGGCGGTCCCTTCGAGCGCGAGGTCGAACGCTCCGCTCAGCGGATCGACCGAGCCGTCGAGCCGCAGCGCCACCGCGCCGGCGAGGTGGCGCCCGGCGACGCCGGACGCCGGCGCGAGGTCGGCCAGCCGCAGCGCCAGCCGGCCGTCGAACGCGGTCCCGCGCAGATCGCCCGCGGCGAACAGCGACGCGCCGTTGCCGGTCGCCTGCGCCCGGCGGATGCGCAGCGGCCCGCCCGGAGGCAGCTCCGCATCGACGAACAGCTCGATGCGCGTCCCGAGCGCGGCGGCGATGTCGGGGTTCTGCGACCCAACCCCGGTCGCCACGCCCTCGATCGCGACGGTGAGGTTGCGCCGCGCCGGGTCGTCGAGGTTCTCGGCGAGCCCGCCCAGCGTCAGCGTCAGGTCCTCGACCTCGATCTCGCCCGCCGCCAGCCGGTCGAGCGTGACCGCTCCCGTCCACCGCTGGCCCTGACCATAAGCGAGGTCCAGCACCGCCGAGTTCACCCGGGTCGCCGCGCCGGGGACGGGCAGCAGCACCGCCGGCCCGAGCGGATGGCCGAGGCGACCTGACAGCGTCAGGTTGCGCGGGAACCCGTCCGCGGCGGTCTCGAGCGCGCCGGTCAGCTCGAGCTCCGCCCCACGCAAGGCCAGCCGGTCGAGCCGCAGCCCGCCGGCGGCGAGCTTGACGCCCGCGACCGCCACGGTGGTCTCGCCGGCGAAGAACGCGCGGTACGGCGCGGGCACGACCGGCGTCAGTTCGCCACCGAGGTCGACGGCGAACCCGAGGCCGTCGGGCGTGCCGCGCAGCTCGGCCTTGCCCGTGGCGACGCGCGCCCCGCCGGCGTCGAAGGCGAAGTCGACATCGAGCGCGTCGAGCGGCCCGGCCCCCCTGAGCGACAGGTCGATCGCCGGCCGGCCCTCGATGTCGAGCAGCGTCGCCACCACGCCGCCCTCGGGCTCGGCGAGCCGGAGGGCGATGTCGAGCGCCTGGGTGGCGTTCGAGAAGTCGAGCGCCAACGTCAGTTCGCCGCCGGCCCCGTCCAGCCTGCGCACGTCGAGCGACGCGTCGAGCTCCCCGCGCGCGAGGTCCGCGGCGCCGGTCGCGCCGAGCGTCGCGGCCTGGCCCAGCACCGGCGCGGCCAGCTCGACGCGCGGCAGCTCCAGCGCCGCGACCCGGACGGAGACCGGAAGCTCAGGCAGGCTGAACGGCTGCGCGTCGAGCTCCGGCAGCCGGTCGGCGAGGGTAGGCGGCGACGGCTCGGGACGGCGCAGCACCGACACGCTTTCGGCGGCGAGGCGGTTGATCTCGACCCGCCGGCGCAGCAGCGCCACCCGCCGCCAGTCGATCTCGACGCCGGTGAGTTCAAGCCAGACCCCGCGGTCGTCGGCGACCGTCAGCGAGGCGACGCGGGCGCGCGACGACAGCGCGCCCTCCACGCCGTAAAGCCGGATCTGCCGGCCCGGCCGGGAGATTCGGGTCTGGATGAAGTTGAGGATGAAGCCGTTGTCGCCTTCGGTCGCCGGCGCCTCGGACGCGGGATCCTGCGCCAGCGCGGCCATGCCGAGCAGCGCAAGCAGGCCGAAGAGCGCGACGATTCTGGTCAAAACGACTGCCCGATGCCGATGTAGAATGCGACGGCGTCGTCGTCGCGGCGCGGATTTATCGGGGTCGCCACGTCGATGCGAAGCGGCCCGAGCCCGGTGAAGTAGCGCACGCCGGCGCCGGCCCCGAGCCGCACGTCGGTGTCGGCCCCGCCGAGGCTGCTCGACGCCGAGACGTAGCCCGCGTCGAGGAAGCCGACGCCGCCGAAGCGCTCGCCGACCCGGAACCGAACCTCGCCGGAGCCTTCGAGCAGGCTGCGGCCGCCGACCGTGCCGGTTTTCCC
>JANOEW010000518.1:0-2426 GCA_031413475.1 Amaricoccus sp. | reverse complement strand
CACCGCCGCCCGCCACGCCTCCAGCGCCGCCAGCCGCTCCAGTTCGCGGCCGAGCCCGAGCCGGGCGGCGCGCAGGTCGGGCCCGGGCGGCGTGCGCGCGATCCGCTCCAGACTGCCGGCGATCTCGCGCGCCAGCGCGGTCTCGGCTGCCCCGACGATCGCGATTTCGGCCAGCCGCGCCGGCCGCTGCGTCAGCCGGTCGATGGCGACGCCCCCCGCCAGCGTCACCACGGCCGCGCCCGCCACGAGGATCGCCGCCGCCCGCGCGAAGACGCGGTCGGGTGCGGCGGCCGGTGCGGCGGGGGACTCATGCGACATGTGTCAGAGCGTAGGGACGATGCGCCCAACATCGGTTAATCGTGCCTCCGGCGGCCGCCGGATTCTGCGCCGAACTCTAGGTAAACGCCGGGTTGTGCGCTCGGAAAGACCTCTGCGAAAGGCGCGGACGCGGGCTCCCGTGATGAAGAAGTCGCAAAGGCCGCAGAGTTAGTCGTTCTATTGCAATAGATTACCTGTTTGTCCGCGCGCGGACACTGCGGGATCGGCGCCGGCGCGGGGCTTTCGCACAGGTCTCTCAGAGCGCCTTGAAGTCGAACAACGCGGGATCGAGCAGATGGCTTGGGTTGGCCCGGGTCAGCGCGCGCAGCAGCGTTTCCCGCCGGCCGGGGTTCGCCGTTTCCCACGCGTCGACCATCCGCTTGATCTGGACGCGTTGCAGCCCCTCCTGGCTGCCGCACAGATCGCAGGGAATGATCGGATAGCCCATGGCGCGCGCGAACTTCGCGCAGTCGGCCTCCGCCACCAGCGCCAGCGGCCGGTGCACGTAGAGGTCGCCCGCGTCGTTCAACAGCTTCGGCGGCATCGCGGCGAGCTTACCGCCGTGAAACAGGTTCAGCAGAAACGTCTCGATGATGTCGTCGCGGTGATGGCCGAGTACGATCGCAGCGCAGCCTTCCTCCCGCGCGATCCGGTAGAGATGCCCGCGCCGCAGCCGCGAGCACAGCGCGCAGTAGGTCTTGCCGACCGGCACCTTGTCCACGACCACCGCATAGGTGTCCCGGTAATCGATCCGGTGCGGCACGCCCATGCGCGCCAGGAACTCCGGCAGCACGGTGGCCGGAAACCCCGGCTGTCCCTGGTCGAGGTTGCAGGCGAGGATCTCGACCGGCAGCAGTCCGCGCCACTGCAATTCGGTCAGCGCCGCCAGCAGGGTGTAGCTGTCCTTGCCCCCCGACAGGCACACCAGCCAGCGCTCGCCCTTGCGCGCCATGCCGTAGGTCTCGATCGCCTCGCGCGTCAGCCGCACGATCCGCTTGCGCAGCTTGCGGAACTCGGTCGTCTGCGGCGCGCCGGCGAACAGCGGGTGGATGTCCGTCGTGTCCAGCATCGACCGGACATAACCCGCGTCGCCACGCCGCACAACGGCCGCGCGTCCCGATCTGCCCCGGTCGGGCCGGGGCCGCACGCGCCGCCGTGATTTGCCGAAACCTGCGACCGGCTTACGTCCAGGCACACAGAAAACAGGAGATCCTCGTGCGGCGTTGGCTGATCCTGCCGATCTTTCTCGCCCTCGCCGCCTGCGCCGGGCGGCCGAGCCTCGATGCGCCCTCGATGGGCGGCCCCGACATCGCGCTCGAAGAGTTCTTCGCGGGCCGCACCGTGGCCTGGGGCCAGTTCCAGGACCGTTTCGGCGAAGTGCGCCGACGGTTTCGCGTCGAGGTCGAAGGAACCTGGGACGGCGAGGCGCTGACCCTTGTCGAGGACTTCGTCTACGACGACGGCGAGACCGAACGCCGCGTCTGGACCCTGCGCAAGACCGGACCCTCGAGCTGGACCGGAACCGCGCCGGGGGTGATCGGCGGCGCGACCGGCGAGGTCCGTGGTGACACCTTTAATTGGCGCTACGCGATCGACCTGCCCGAGACATCGGGCGGCTTCCGCGCCGAGTTCGACGACTGGATGTGGCGGCTGTCCGAGGATCGGCTGCTGAACCGCGCCTACGTCTCGCGCTTCGGCGTCGATATCGGCGAGGTCATCATCTTCTTCGAGCGGGTCGACTGAGCGGCCGGCGGCGGCACGGCGTCGATCCCCGAGCCGCCCCAGGGGTGGCAGCGAGCGACCCGCCGAACCGCGAGCCAGCCGCCCGTTAGCGCGCCGTGCCCCTCCAGCGCCTCGAGCGCGTAGCACGAGCAGGTCGGCAGATAGCGGCAGTTGCGCCCGACCCAGGGCGAAAGCACCAGCCGGTAGGCTCGGATCGGCGCCGCCAGGACCCGCGCCAGCGGGCTCACGCCCGAGGCTCTGCGTGGACGGCGGCGAGAGCGGCCGCAAGGTCCTCGGTCAGCCGGGCGAAGGGCAGGGCGGCGGGGGGGCCCCGCCCCCCCCGAAGCCCGAAAAAACACACCCGCCCCCCACCGCCCCGCCGCCCC
>JANOEW010000517.1:0-10295 GCA_031413475.1 Amaricoccus sp. | reverse complement strand
AGCCGCCATTGGCGATGTAGCTGTCGATCTGACCTTGATTGGCCGTGCCGCGCCCGTCCTGCAACCCGTTTTCGCCCATCCGCCAGCCCGCCAGCGGCCCTATGCCGGGGCGGCGGATGTGGTTGGTGATGTAGTCGGCATAATCCTTGTATTTCGCGGTGCCGTCGTCGTTCACAAAACCGGGCAGGTTCAGGCGGTGGCCGAGGTCACACAGGACGGACTGGAACGCCCGCACGTTGCGGTCGGGCGCGATGACCGGCCAGCGGATCGCGTCGGCGGCGGCGTCCGCCTCGCAGATCGGGCGGTCGAGCAGGCTGATGCAGTCGTGGCGCTCGAGGTAGGTGGTGTCGGGCAGGACGAGGTCGGCGAAGGCGACCATCTCCGAGGAATACGCGTCGCAGTAGATGATGTTGGGGATGAGGTAGGCGCCGTCGCCGTCGGTGCGGGTCAGCATCTCCATGGCAGCGCCGGGGTTCATCGACGAGTTCCAGGCCATGTTGGCCATGTAGAGGAACAGCACCTCGATCGGGTAGGGATCGCCCGCCACCGCGTTCGCGATGACCATGTGCATCATGCCGTGTGCGGCGAGCGGGGCCTCCCAGGAGAAGGCCTTGTCGATGCGCCTGGGGCGGCCGGCGGCGTCGAGGGCGAGGTCCTCGGGGCCTCGGGGGTAGCCGAGGTGGGGGCCGTCGAGCGGGTAGCCGGGGGTGACCTTGGCGTGCGGGCGCGGGTGAGCGGTCCAGGGCTTGGGGTAGGGCGGCTTGAAGCGGAAGCCGCCGGGGGTCTCGACCGTGCCGAGGATCAGCTGCAGCAGGTGGATCGCACGCGCGGTCTGGAAGCCGTTGGAATGGGCCGATATCCCGCGCATCGCGTGCATGGCGACCGGGCGGCCGACCATCGTCGGGTGGCGCTGGCCGCGCATGTCGGTCCAGGGGCGGTCGAGGGTCACGGTGCGCTCGAAGGCGACGTGTGCAAGTTCGGCGGCGAGTTTGCGGATGGTCGCGGCGGGGACGCCGCAGGTTTCGGCGACGGCTTCGGGGGCGAGGGCGGGGTCGAGGTAGGCCTCGGCCATCAGCTGGAACACCGGCTTGGCGTGGGTCGGGCCGAGGTTGACCGCGCCATGAAGGGCGGGCCTGGCGTCCGCCGCGTTCCAGGCGACGGCGCGGCGGCGGACCCGGTCCCAGACGAGTTCGCGGCCCTCGGCGTCGCGCAAGAACAGCCCGAAGGTCGGCGAGCGCGGATCCTGGTCCACCAGATGGGCCGCGTTGGTGTAGCGCAGCAGGTAGTCGAGATCGACCTTGCCCGCGGTCATCAGGACGTGGACGAGGCTGAGCACGAGCAGTCCGTCCGTGCCGGGGGTTATGCCGATCCAGTCGTCGGCGATGGCGTTGTAGCCGGTGCGGACCGGGTTGATCGCGACGATCTTGACGCCGCGGGCCTTGAGCTTGCCGAGGCCGATCTTGAGCGGGTTGCTGTCGTGGTCCTCGGCGACGCCGAAGAGCAGGAACAGCTCGGTGTGCTCCCAGTCGGGGGCGCCGAACTCCCAGAAGGCGCCGCCGAGGGTGTAGATGCCGGCGGCGGCCATGTTGACCGAGCAGAAGCCGCCATGGGCGGCGTAGTTCGGCGTGCCGAACTGCTGCGCCCACCAGCCGGTGAAGGACTGGGATTGGTCGCGGCCGGTGAAGAAGGCCAGCTTTTCCGGATGCTTGTCGCGGAGGGGGGCCAGCCAGTTGACGGCGAGGCCCAAGGCCTCGTCCCAGCCGATCTCCTTGAATTCGCCCGAGCCGCGGGGGCCGGTGCGGCGCAGCGGGGCGCGCAGGCGGGCCGGCGAGAGATGCTGCATGATCCCGGCCGAGCCCTTGGCGCAGAGCACGCCGCGATTGACCGGATGGTCGCGATTGCCCTCGATATATTTTATCTTGCCGTCAAGGAGATGAACGTCGATCCCGCAGCGGCAGGCGCACATGTAGCACGTGGTCTTGGCGATCTCGTCCGAGACCTGCGGCGAGCGGTCGACGGGGCGCAGGGCGCGGTCCTCCGGATGTTCGGGGATGCTGGGGGATGGTCGGGCGAATGGCAAGGCGAAAGCGGCGGCCGTGCAGCCAGCCGGGGATACCCGGCCAGAGCGCCGTCGTCGGACGCCGATCCGTCGTCGTCGCGAGGTCGGATCGTGACGCTGCCCGGCGACCGCCCGGGGCGACCGATCCGGCGGCATGGCGCGACCGGCGAAGGCCGGCCGCGCCGCCCTGGCTCGATCAGGCGCGTTCGCCGACGACCTTCTCGGCCGCCAGGATCACCGCCTGGCGCTTGGCGATCTCGTCGCCGATCGGCGGCCCCTGGAAGCGGCGGTTCTCGACGGTGAACCACAGGATCAGCGACAGCACGATGAAGCCGAGGGTGATGGGCAGAACCTTGTCGTTCGGCGGCTGGATCGCGATGAACAGGATAACCCCCATGCCGGCGATCGCCAGCAGGCAGACGAGCCTGAACAGCCCGGCGCCGATGTCCCAGGGCCCCGGGCGCGGCCATTTCGGGCCGCCGAAGGTGACCATGCCCAGCGCGATCGGCACGGTGAACGACAGGAACAGGAACACCAGCGTCGCGTTGACCACGATCGTGTAGAGGTTGGTCCCGGCAATCACGATGAACTGGGCGCCGAAGACGAACAGCGTCTCGAAGGCGGCGATCGCCCAGATCGCGTTGACCGGGGTGCGCCAGGTCGGGCTGACGCGTGCGAGCGCCGCGGAGCCGACCGGCATGCCGCCGTCGCGCGAGAACGCAAACAGCATCCGCGAGGCCGAGGTGACCGTCGCGAGCCCGCAGAGGAACTGGGCGATCAGGATGGCGAGGAACAGCGCCGTCTTCAGCCCGGCGGGCATGATCGCGTTCATCGTCTCGAAGAACACGCCCCAGCCCTGGCTCGCCCCCACGGCCATGTCGGGGATCGCAAGCACGATGGCCGACAGCATCACCCAGCCGATCAAGGAGGACCAGAGCACCGAGGAGATGATCGCCCTCGGAACGGAATGCGCGGCCTTCAGCGTCTCCTCGGAGGTGTGCGCCGAAGCGTCGTAGCCGGTGATCGTGTAGACCGGCAAAAGCAGGCTGAGCAGGAACATGAACAACATCGACTCGGATCGCGGAAAGACGTTGCCGCCGAGTTCGCCCGAGTTGTTCGTGAAGGTCCACAGGCGCGAGACTTCGAGCGTCGGCGCGAGGACCAGGCAGAGCACGATGAGGACCAGCGCGGTCGCGAGGATCAGGAAACCGGACGCGTCCGTGAGCATCGTCGTCAGCCGGATGCCGAAATGGTTGAACAACGCCTGCAGGACGGTGATGAAGGCGACCATGCCGACGATCTGCGCCGGCGTTCCGGTGATGCCGAACGCGGCCCCGAAGGTTCCGGCGAAGAAGAACGACGTGCCGATGTTGATGGCGCCGAGCACCGTGATCAGGCCGAGCAGGTTGAGCC
This sequence comes from Amaricoccus sp., assembly GCA_031413475.1. Classification (GTDB taxonomy): domain Bacteria; phylum Pseudomonadota; class Alphaproteobacteria; order Rhodobacterales; family Rhodobacteraceae; genus Amaricoccus. The sequence continues at coordinate 6,823 of JANOEW010000517.1, read as the reverse complement.
AGGCGGTGAACCAGCCGGTGAAGCGGTTCCCCAGGATCGAGGCCCAGTGGTAGAGCCCGCCCGCCGTCGGAAACGCCGAGGCGATCTGCGCCATCGCCACCGCGAAGAAGAAGCCCGAGACGATGCAGCCGACGATCCAGCCGATGCCTGCGCCCGCGCCGCCGATCGAGGAGGTCGCCTGGGCGAAGGAATTGATTCCGCCCGACAGGATGCAGATGATCGAGAACGAGATCGCGAAGTTCGAGAACCGGCTCATCGACCGCTGCAGCTCCTGGGCGTATCCCAGGCCGTGGAGAACCTTCAGGTCCTCGTTCTTGTCGTTTTCGGTGTATCGGTCGGGCACGCGCGTCACTCCTTTACTGTAGGGAACCCAGAGGTTGGCGGCTCGACGCGGACCCACCCGCGATCGGCGCCGCCGAATCGCGCCGTCGGCGACCGACGCGCTTCGACGCGCGCCTTCCAAAGACGCAGCGAAGCGACGCGTCTGGCGACTACTTCGGCGAGGATTTATTGGAAGAGCTGAAAAAACCTGTCTGACGTGTGTTCGACTTCGGGTCTCACGCTCGATCCGATTGTGACAACGCTGCTGCTCGCAACAAATTTATCAGGAGCTTATGAACGGTTTGCAAGAAGATTCGCGATGGGGCGGCGGCCGGCGTCAGTTGCGTAGGACCAGGCAGTCGCCGCCGCCCGCGCGCAGGCGGGCGCACAGTGCGTCGGCCTCCGCGCGGCTGGCGCGGCCGATCTGCGCGTAGTGCAGCGACCGGGGCATGCCGCGCAGTCGGGTACGGGTGAAGGCGACGGGCTCGTCATGCAGCACGGCGGCATGGCGGTTCTGCAGCCGCGCGACCTGGCGTTCGGCCCCGTCGCGGTCGCGATTGGAGGCGACCACGACGCCCCAGGGCAGCAGCGGCGGCGCGTCGGGCCCCTTGCCTCGGCCGCGGGTCGCGGCGTGCGCGACGCAGGCAGCCTGAAACCCGGTCCCCGGCGCCAGCGCCAGATCCAGCGTCGCGGGCGGGGCGTCGCGCCAGGTCTCGGCGGTGTGGCCGGTGATCGCGGACACGTAGGCGCGGGTCTCGAGCGGCAGTCCGCCGGTCCCCGCGACGAAGCGCTCGGCGCGGGCCTCGCCCCCGTTGTAGGCGACGGCGGCGAGCCCGACGTTGCCATAGGCGCGGGCGTGGTCGGCGAGGGAGCGGGCCGAGGCATGCAGCGCCTCGGCGGGGTTGAAGGCGTCGGCGAGGCCGCGCAGGCGGGCGGTGTCGGGCATGAATTGCGCGATGCCTTCGGCGCCGGCCGGGCTGACGGCGCCGGCGTCGAACAGGCTCTCCCTCCAGATCCGGCGGGCGAAGAAGCTGGGGTCGAGCGCGTTCGCGGCGGCCGCCGTCTCGATGGTCCGGCATACGTCGGGGATATAGCTCGCGGCGCCGATGCAGGCGGCGCCGTCGGCGGTACAGCGCCGATCCGGGGCGGCATGCGCCGCCCGGGACAGCGGCTGCAGGCGCGCCAGCGCGGCGACACGGTCGGCAGCGACCGGGTTCGTCGACCCGGTCGCGCCCTCGGCGGCGGCGGCCGGTCCCGAAAGGGCCGCGACGACGATCATGAGCGGAAGGACGAAGCGGCGGTTTTGGATTCGCATGCGCGCCACCCTAGCGGCTTAGCGCCGCCGTCTCCACCGCGCTGCGTCGACAAGCCTAAGCCGCCTCCCGGCGCGACGCGCGGCGGGTGCGGGTGCGGGTGGGTCGCCTTCCGGTCGCTGGCCGCATCGACGGCCGAGGCGCTCCCGCCGATGGCCCGCAACCGGCATCTTTCGCCTTCGCGAAGGCGGGGGCCTTGGCGGCGACGCCGCGAAATGATAACTGCACGTATCCGAACCGGAGGATATCTTGGACGCTGCGACCGCATTGACCTGGCTCGAGAGCCGGCCCGACATCACCAGCCTGCGGGCGGCCGTCTGCGATCTCAACGGCATCCTGCGCGGCAAGCGCGTGCCGGTGGCGCAGGCGTCGAAGGTGCTCGAGGGGCAGATGCGGATGCCCTATTCGATCACCGCGCTCGATATCTGGGGCGAGGACGTGGCGGGCAACCCGCTGGTGTTCGAGAAGGGCGACGTCGACGGCTACTGCGAGCCCACGGGCCGCGGATTCCTGCCGATGAGCTGGCTCGGCTCGCCGACGGCGCTGATGCCGCTCTGGATGCTCAAGGAGGACGACACGCCGTTCATGGGCGACCCGCGGCGGGCGCTGGCGGCGGTGTGCGACCGCTTCAAGGCGCTGGGGCTGACGCCGGTGGTGGCGACCGAGCTCGAGTTCTACCTCGTGGACACCACCGGCGAGGTCCCGACCCCGCCGAAGTCGCCGGTGACGCACAAGTTCCTCGACGGCGACGGGGCGCTCAGCATCGACGATCTCGACCATTTCGAGGCGTTTTTCACCGACGTCTATGCCGCCTGCGACGCGCACGGGGTGCCGGTGGACAGCGCGATCTCCGAGAACGGCGGCGGGCAGTTCGAGATCAACCTGCTGCACGTCGCCGACCCGCTGAAGGCGGCCGACGACGCGCTTTACTTCAAGAGGTTCGTCAAGGGGATCGCGCGGAAATACGACCTCGCGGCGAGCTTCATGGCCAAGCCGTTCCTCGATCGGGCCGGCAACGGCTTCCACGTGCATTTCTCGCTGCTGGACCGCGACGGGCGCAACGTGTTCGACAGCGGCACGCCGGAGGGCTCGGAGGTGATGCACCATGCCGTGGGCGGCCTGCTCGACAGCATGCGCGCCTCGGCGCTGATTTTCGCGCCGCACCGCAACAGCTACCGGCGGCTGCAGCCGAACGCCCATGCGCCGACCGACGTGTGCTGGGGATACGAGACCCGCAACGCCGCGGTGCGGATCCCCGGCGGCTCGAACGCGGCGCGGCGGATCGAGCACCGCGTCGCCGGGGCGGACGCGAACCCCTACCTGGTGCTGGCGGCGATCCTCGGCGCCGCGCTCGAGGGGATGGAGCGGCGGATGACGCCGCCCGACCCGATGGTGACCACCGACGACGTCAGCGCCGGCGCGACGCTGCCGATGGACTGGAAGCTGGCGATGGAGGCGTTCGAGCGGTCGAACCGGATCGCGCACATCTTCGATCCGATCCTGCGCGAAGGCTTCCTCGGGATGAAGAAGCAGGAGCTGCAGCGGTTCAGCCAGCAGATCAGCCCGTTCGAGCACGAGACCTATCTGGAGACGGTGTGATGAACGCGCCGATGCGCTCCTACGCCGGGACCGGAGCCTATCCGGCGAGCTACTACGCCGCCTCCGCCAACGCCGCGCCGCCGCGCCCGGCGCTGGAGGGCGAGGTGGCGGCGGACGTCGCCATCGTCGGCGGCGGCTACAGCGGGCTGTCGGCGGGGCTGGAGCTGGCGGAGAAGGGCTACAAGGTCACGCTGCTCGAAGGCGCAAAGATCGGCTGGGGCGCGTCGGGTCGCAACGGCGGGCAGATCGTGAACGGGCTGAACGCCGGGCTCGACAAGATCGAGGCGCGCTACGGGCGCAAGGTCGCGGACTTCGTCGGCACGATGCTGCAGGAAGGCGGGCGGCTGATCCGCGAGCGGGTGGCGAAATACGCCATCGCCTGCGATCTCAAGGACGGCAACGTCTTCGCCGCCTTCACCGAAAAGCAGATCGCCGAGCTCGCGGCGAAGAAGGCGCTGTGGCGGCGTCACGGCATGGACGACCACGAGATGCTCGACCGCGCCGGCATCCGCGCCCATGTCGCCAGCGACGTCTATCTCGGCGGCATGCTCGACCGCTCGGGCGGGCACATGCACCCGCTGAACCTTGCGCTGGGGCAGGCGGCGGCGCTCGAGAGCCTCGGCGGCGTGATCCACGAGGACACGCTGGTGACGGCTGTCGAGACAGCGGGCGGCGCGCCAGTGGTGCGCACGGCGCGGGGCGCGGTTCGGCCGAAGACCCTGATCCTCGCCGGCAACGCCTATCTCGGCCACGCGGTGCCGGAGCTCGAGAACCGGGTGATGCCGTTCTCGACCCAGATCCTCGCGACCGAACCCTTGGGCGCGCGGGCCGCGCAGATTCTGCCCACGGACATGTGTGTCGAGGACGTGCGCTACATCCTTGACTACTACCGCCTGTCGGCGGACGGGCGGCTGCTGTTCGGCGGCGGGACCGTCTACGGAGGCACCGACCCGGCGGACATCAAGGCCAAGCTCGTGCCAAACCTTGCGAAGGTCTTCCCGCAGCTGAACGGGGTGGGCGTGGACTTCGCGTGGTCGGGCAACTGCGCGCTGTCATTCAGCCGGGTGCCGCAGATGGGCCGGCTCGGCCCCAACGTCTACTACGCCTGTGGCTATTCGGGCCACGGCGTGGTCGGCAGCCACCTGTTCGGCCGCATCCTCGCCCAGGCGGTGGACGGCGACCTGACCCGCTTCGACACGTTCGCAAAGGTGCCCTGGCTGCCGTTCCCGGGGGGACGGCGGTTTCGTGTGCCTTACTCCGTCGTAGGCTCCTGGTGGTACGGCCTGCGCGACCGCCTCGGGATGTGACTGTCATCAGAAAGGAAGAAGAATGGACTTTCGATTGACGCTCGCGGCGCTCGCCGCGCTGACGGCCCTGCCGGCGGCGGCGCAGGACAAGGTGGTCAACGTCTACAACTGGTCCGACTACATCGCGCCGGACACCGTCGCGAAGTTCGAAGCCGAGACCGGGATCAAGGTGGTCTACGACGTGTTCGATTCCAACGAAACGCTGGAGGCGAAGCTGCTGGCGGGCTCGTCGGGCTACGACGTGGTGGTGCCGACCTCGAGCTACCTGCGCCGGCAGATCGCGGCGGACGTCTATCTGCCGCTCGACAAGGCGCTGCTGCCGAACCTCGCCAACATGGATCCTTCGCTTATGGAATCGGCGGCGGCCTACGACGAGGGCAACGCCCATGCGGTGATCTACATGTGGCTGACCACCGGGATCGGCTATAACGTCGCCAAGGTCGCCGAGCGACTGGGCGACGCCGCCCCGGTCGACAGCTGGTCGCTGGTGTTCGATCCGGCCTTCGCCGCGAAGCTCGCCGATTGCGGCATCGCGATGCTCGACAGCTCCTCGGACATGCTGCCGAGCGCGCTGGCCTATCTCGGGCTCGACCCGACGTCGGACAGCGAGGAGGACATGACCAAGGCGACCGAGCTGATCGAGGCTGTGCGGCCCTACATCCGCTATTTCCACTCCTCGCAGTACATTTCCGATCTCGCGAACGGCGAGATCTGCGTCGCGGTCGGTTTTTCGGGAGACATGTTCCTCGCGGCCGACCGGGCGGTGGAGGCCGGCAACGGCATCGAGATCGCCTATTCGATCCCGAAGGAGGGCGCGCTGCTGTCCTTCGACATGCTGGCGATCCCGTCCGATGCGCCGAACCCGGAGAACGCGCACGCCTTCATCGACTTCATCATGAAGCCGGAGATCAGCGCGGCCATCACCAACACGGTCTACTACGCCAATGCCAACGCCGCGTCGCTGCCGCTGGTCGATCCGGAGATCGCGAACGATCCGTCGATCTATCCGACCGACGAGGTGAAGGCGAACCTGTTCCCGACGGTCACTCACGACGCGCGCACCGACCGCATGATCACGCGGCTATGGACGCGCATTCGCACCGGTCAATAGGGCCCGCCCGGTCGGGTCTGGACAGCGGTGGGCGCGCGACCATAAGCTCCGGCGGGTGCGCCGTCGCCCGCCAAGCCGTCCGCGGAGCCTTCATGAACGAAACCCTGAGCGTCGCGAAGGCCAAGCCCTGGGTCGACGCCGCCGCGCCGCCCTTCGTGCGCATTCACAAGGTCACCAAGAAATTCGGCGACTTCACCGCCGTCGACGACGTCAGCCTCGACGTCTACAAGGGCGAGTTGTTCTGTCTGCTGGGCGGGTCGGGCTGCGGCAAGTCCACGCTGCTGCGGATGCTGGCGGGCTTCGAGACGCCGACCGAGGGGCGCATCGAGATCGACGGCGAGGACATGGCCGGCAAGCCCGCCTACGAGCGGCCGACCAACATGATGTTCCAGTCTTACGCGCTGTTCCCGCACATGACGGTCGAGAACAACGTCGCCTACGGCCTGCGCCGCGACGGCATGGGCCGGGCCGAGGCGATGACGCGCGTGGCCGAGATGCTGGGAATGGTCCAGCTCGGCAAGTTCGCGTCGCGCAAGCCGCACCAGCTGTCGGGCGGGCAGCGCCAGCGCGTCGCGCTCGCGCGCAGCCTCGTCAAGCGGCCGAAGCTGCTGCTGCTCGACGAGCCGCTCGGCGCGCTCGACAAGAAGCTGCGCGAGGAGACCCAGTTCGAGCTGGTCAAGATCCAGGAGTCGCTCGGCGTCACCTTCATCGTCGTCACCCACGACCAGGAGGAGGCGATGACGCTTTCCACCCGGATCGGCGTGATGAACGCGGGCGAGATCGTGCAGGTCGGCGAGCCGACCGAGATCTACGAACACCCGAACTCGCGCTTCGTCGCCGATTTCATCGGCTCGGTGAACATGTTCGAGGGGCGCGTCAGCGAGGACGAGCCCGAGTTCATCCGCATCGACAGCCCGGAGGCGGGGGCCGAGATCCACGTCGGCCACGGCGTGACCTGCACGCTCAACCAGAAGCTCTGGTATGCGGTGCGCCCGGAGAAGCTGCGGCTCGCCCGCGAGAAGCCCGAGGGGGCGTCGAACGCCTTTCCGGTCATGGTCGAGGACCTGGCCTACATGGGCAACCTGTCGATCTATCGGCTGCGGCTCGACACGGGCAAGATCCTGCGCGCGAGCCAGCGCATGTGAGAGTGGCTTGCCTATTCACTCCTGCAC
>JANOEW010000516.1:0-2317 GCA_031413475.1 Amaricoccus sp. | reverse complement strand
CAGTTTCTTCCAGACTTGCTAAGGGAACAGGAAACCCAACTACTGACAGTGTTGCATTTCACACATACGATATTGGTGGTACAGCCGCAGTTGATGGCAATGCTGCCGCGTGTCCAATCTCCGTAGGAGGTAGCACTATTGGTGGTGCTGGCACCAGAATGCAGGTTCATACGGGTGTTGCAACATCGACTGCCTTTGTATCTAAGTATAGAGGAAGTGCGACAGAAGCCATCGCGTACTCAGATCGTTGGATTTTTGTAACACCTGTCCGAGTAAGTTAACCCTTGTTTTGTTAGTACATCTGTGATATAATTAGTGGATGCCAACCACTCAGGTATCCCCGTCATTCGGTGTTGACACAGCGAGAGACATTGTTAAAAACAATGAGCGCATCGTAGGGCATTCGTGCGGCGCCCCGAGCGCGGTGATCGTCTCGAGCCCGACATACCGCCCGATCCCGTGGTCGACGTGCACCACCAGATCGCCCGCCATCAACCCGGCGGCCTCGGTCAGGAAGTTCTCCGCCCGTCGCCGCCGCCGCGGCGCCCGGATCAGCCGGTCGCCGAGCACGTCCTGCTCGGCGACCACCGTCAGCCCCGGCGCCTCGAAGCCGTGCTCGAGCGGCCAGACCGCCAGATGCAGCCCGCCCGTCCCCTGCATGTCGGCGGCCTTGGCGATCGGGACGGCGTCATCCAGTCCGCTGTCCGCCAGCAGACCCGCCAGCCGCTCGCGCGCGCCTTTGGAGTAGCTCGCGACGACCACGTTCCCCGCCCGCCGGCGGCCCTTGATGTGCGCCGCCAGCGCGTCGAACAGGTTCACCGCCTCGTTCTGCCGCTCCGGCGCGAAGTCCCGGCCGATCCGCCCGCCGGCGTCGATCACCCCCGGCCCCAGCGGCTGCGGCAGCGCCGCCAGCCGGTGCGCCGGCCTGCCCGCCAGCGCCGCCGCAAAGACCCCGGGGGCGAGGTAAAGCTCGTCCGGCGGGCTGGGCTTGTAGACCGTGCCGAGCTTCGACTTCGCCCTGAGCGCCGATGCGCGGGCGTCGTACTGTTCGCTGAGCGCCTCCCAGCGTGCGCGGTGCGCCGCCTCGAACGCCTCGTCGAGCAGCACCGGCGCGCCGGGCAGGTAGTCGAGCAGCGTCTCCAGCCGCTCGTGGTAGAACGGCAGCCAGTGCTCGTAGCCCTGGTGCTTGCGCCCGGCGCTCACCGCCTCGTAGAGCGGATCGTCGGTCCCCGCCGCGCCGAACGTCTCGCGGTAGCGTGTGCGGAACCGCTGGATCGAGGCCTCGTCGAGGATCACCTCCGAGACCGGCGCCAGCTCCACCCGGCCCACGGTCTCGATCGTGCGCTGGGTCTCGGGATCGAAGCGGCGGGCGGTTTCGAGCACGTCGCCGAACAGGTCGAGCCGCACCGGCCCGCCCGGCCCCGGCGGAAAGATGTCGACGATCCCGCCGCGCACCGCGAACTCGCCGGGCTCGGTCACGGTCGGGACCTGCTGGAACCCCATCCGCGCCAGGTAGCCGCGGAAGCCGGCCATATCGAGCCGTCCGCCCACCGCCGCGGTGAAGCTCGCCCCCCGCAGCACGGCGCACGCCGGCACGCGCTGGGTCACCGCGTTCACCGTGGTCAGCACCGCGGCCGGGCGGTCGAACCCGTCGGCGAGCGCCGCCAGCGTCGCCATGCGCGCCGCCTCGGTCGCGGGGTTCGGCGAGATGCGGTCGTAGGGCAGGCAGTCCCAGGCCGGAAAGGTCAGCGCCGGCAGCTCCGGAGCGAAAAACCGCAGGCTCGCGCGCAGCGCCGACAGCCGGGCGTCGTCGCGCGCGACATGGATCACCGGGCCGCCGTGGCGTCCGATGGTCTGGGCGAGATACCGCGCGTCAAAGCCCTCGGGGCAACCGCCGACGACGAGCCTTCCGGGCGTGAGAGGAACGATCCCGGCCATGCCGCGCGACCTAGCGCAGCCTGCAGCCTCCCACAAGTCGACACGGCGGCGACCGAAACATTGCCGTCGTCAGCCGAGCGGGTCCGAAGAATCGCCGCCGCCGCGCCGGTCAGAACGACAGCCACGGCGGCGGATGGGCGAGGGCGGTGATCGCCGCGGTCAGCATCGCGGCGATGGCGATCACCTGGTTCATCGCGCGCCGGCGCGCGAGCCGACGCCGCAGCGGCTCCCCGGCCAGGCCCGACCGCCGCACGGCGCGGGCGAGGCGCACGGCGCCGGCATGGACCACCGCGAGCGGCCCGAGCAGCAGGAACGCCGCCCGCGCCGCCTCGAGGCCGTTCCAGTAGCCGAGCACCACGAGCGCCGCGAGCCCGAAGCC
>JANOEW010000515.1:0-2904 GCA_031413475.1 Amaricoccus sp. | reverse complement strand
CCTCGGGCGCCGGCAAGACCACCATCTGCTCGCTGCTGCCGCGGTTTTATGAGGTTGAGGCCGGGCGCATCACCATCGATGGCATCGACATCCGCGACATGACCCAGGCCTCGCTGCGCGCCCAGATCGGCATCGTGCAGCAGGATGTGTTCCTGTTCGCCGGCACCCTGCGCGACAACATCGCCTATGGCCGCCTGGGTGCGCCCGAGGCCGATATCCGCGACGCCGCCCGCCGGGCCCGCCTGGATGCGATGATCGCGGACCTGCCGCTGGGGCTGGACACGCTGATCGGTGAACGTGGCGTGAAATTATCCGGCGGCCAGAAGCAGCGCCTGGCGATTGCGCGGATGTTCCTGCGCAACCCGCCGATCCTGATCCTGGACGAGGCGACATCCGCGCTGGACACCGAGACCGAGCGCGCTATCCAGCAATCGCTGGCCGATCTGGCGGCCGGGCGCACCACGCTGGTCATCGCCCATCGTCTGGCCACGATCCGCGACGCCGACCGGATTCTGGTGGTGACCGAGGCCGGCATCGTCGAAGATGGCTCCCACCGCGACCTGCTGGCCCGCGGCGGGGCCTATGGGCGGCTGCACGCAGCGCAATTCGCCGATGATGCGGGGTCGGAATGGCGGCAGGGGCCTTGATCCGGGTTACGCGCTGTCCATATACTGCGTCCAACGGCGGGATCATCCGCCAGTAGGAGAGAGCTCCAACATGTCCTGGTCCAACAACCGACCGCAGGCGCCGATGGCCGGATGGGGCCGTACCGCCAGCGTTGACCAAGCCGCAATCGATGCCGGCCTGCGTACCTACATGCTGCGCGTGTACAACTGGATGGCCTCGGGGCTGCTCCTGACGGGTTTCGTCGCGTATTTCATCGCGAACACCCCGGCCGTGGCGTCGCTGTTCTACGAAGTCGTGCGCACGTCGCGCGGGATGAGCGTGGCGCCGACGATCCTGGGCTACATCACGATGTTCGCGCCGCTTGCCTTCGTGCTCGTGCTGTCCTTCGGCGTGAACAAGATGAGCAAGACCACCGTTCAAGCGGTGTTCTGGGCCTTCTGCGCCGTGATGGGCGCCAGCATGGCGAACATCTTCGTGATCTACACGGGTGCGAGCATCGCCAGCACCTTCTTCATCACGGCCGGCATGTTCGCCGCGACCAGCCTGTACGGCTACACGACCAAGGCGGACCTGACGAAGTTGGGCTCGTTCATGATGATGGGCCTGATCGGCATCATCATCGCCAGCCTGGTGAACATCTTCCTGCAGTCTGCCATGATGGCCTTTGTCATCAGCATCATCGGTGTCGTGGTCTTCGTCGGCCTCACCGCCTACGACACGCAGCGGATCAAGGCCGACTACATCGAGCATTCCTACGCCGAGGGCACGGAACTGGCGGGCAAGCGCAGCGTGATGGACGCGCTGGGCCTGTACCTGAACTTCATCAACCTGTTCCAGATGCTGCTGTCCCTGCTGGGCAACCGCAACCAGGGCTGATCACCGCCCGGGTATTGACGCCAGGGGCCCCGCGGAGCGATCCGCGGGGCCTTTTGCGTTTGGGCGGGGCGGCGTCTTGGGTCCTGCGTCAGCAGGGGAACCTGACGCGGCGCTACTGCCTTCTTTACCATCGACGGGAGCGCATCCTTACCTACTACCGGGGCGCGAAGGCCATGTTTGCGTCGCTGCGCCGTGTAATCGCTGCCTTTTTCGAGGCGCTGCTGTATTGCTACTGAGTTGGCATTCCCCGGCGCGACCTGCCGGCGGGCTTCCGCGACTGGAGGTACAGCCATCGGCGGTTCAGCCGTTGGGCAGCATCGGGCGCCTGGGCACGGGTCCCGGCATCTCGCTGCCGATGCCGACGGGCTAAACGCGATGCTCGACAGCAACACAGCGGCCACTACCTCCGCACGCGATCAGATGAGGCTTTATAGAGGATTTGTGATGGGACTTAGACAAACGGCGCTCGCCCTCCTTTTCCTCGCGCTGGCAACCGCCGCCCAAGCTCAGCCGGTGGATGCCAACCGCGAGGCCGCGTACTGCTTAGGTGTTGCCAGTGCATACGTCCGCGCTGCACCCCCTCGGACAGACTGTAGCGGTCTCTCAGCACAAGCCTGCCGTGCTCTCAACGATACCATGCAAAACCAAAACGACGTGTGGCGCGACGCTGCACAACGCCATTCGCGCCGGATGGAAGCGGCTTACGTTGAATCCGAAGACGCATACCGAAGGGGAGGCGATGGCCGAACCGATGCTCTGTATGCACAGCGGCGCTATGGCGAGATTTTGGATCGATGTGGCCGGGACAACGGCTGCTGGGCGCGGGCCATGAACCAGTCGCTGCTGCAACTTTCGGCCAGGATCGATGCCTGCCGCGACGCGAATTTGTTGCGGCGATGATGTTCGAACGCTGATTCGGTCCAGCGCCGTATCCGACTATGGTGCGCAGGGAGAGCACCGACGTTTGGCGATTTTGGCACCGCAGCGCGCAGGATCGTCGGCTAATAAACGGGCTACGAATCAGGACTTAAAATTCCTTGGCCGCAATAGTCGTTCGACGCTGTCTCAGCAGGTTTGAGCGTGTTATGTTTAAAAGAGGAATGATCCTCGCCTGGATGCGCTCATGACCAGAACGTTCACTTGCTTGATTGTCTTACTGACTGGGGGCTTGACTGCCTGCGCGCCGGTAGAAACGAGGTCATCAGTGGCCGACGCTGGCCGAATAAAGATGGCCGGGGTAGGTGACGTGGTGCTTCGGATGGATCAGCGGCAGAGCCTACCAAACGCTTTCGGCAACGCTGATCTATTTGGCCGGACAAGGCCAGCAAGTATAATCGAGGTTAGATATGTAGGCACCGATCCGAACGGGGTTCTGCGCTTCCTTCGCCGCGAGAGCGAGGA
>JANOEW010000514.1:0-2497 GCA_031413475.1 Amaricoccus sp. | reverse complement strand
GCACCGAATTGCCGAGGTCACGCAGGCCCTTGAGGCTGACAAGCAGCCGGGCATTGTCGCGCTGGTGCAGGCCAATTGAAGGCTCATCCAGCACATACAGCACACCGGTCAGGCCCGAGCCGATCTGGCTGGCCAGCCGGATGCGCTGGCTCTCGCCGCCCGACAGCGTGCCGGCGTTGCGGGCCAGGGTCAGATAATCGAGCCCGACATTGACCAGGAACCCCAGCCGTTCGCGGATCTCCTTGAGGATCGCGCGGGCGATCTCGTTGCGCTGCGTCGTCAGGCTCATCGGCACGGTCTCGACCCAGGCCAGCGCGTCGCGGATCGACATCCGCACCACCTCGCCGGCGTGCAGACCGGCGATCCGCACCGCCAGCGCCTCGGGCTTTAGCCGGAAGCCGTGGCAGACGCCGCAGGACCGGTTGTTCTGGTAGCGCTCGAACTCCTCGCGCACCCAGGCGCTGTCGGTCTCGCGGTAGCGCCGCTCGAGGTTGGGGATCACCCCCTCAAAGGCGCGGTTGATCTCGTAGACCCGGCCGCCCTCGTCGTAGCGGAACTTCACCGCCTCGCCCTTGGAGCCGTAGAGCAGCACGTCCTTGGCCGCGTCCGGCAGATCGCGCCAGCGCGCCGCCTTGTTGAACCTGAAATGCGCCGCCAGCCCCTCGATGGTCTGGCGGTAGTAGGGCGACTGGCCCTTGGACCAGGGCGCGATGGCGCCCTTGAGCAGCGGCAGGCCCTCGTCGGGAACCACCAGCCGCGGGTCGAAGAACAGCTCGACCCCCAGCCCGTCGCAGGCCGGGCAGGCGCCGAACGGCGCGTTGAACGAAAACAGCCGCGGTTCGATCTCGGGGATGGTGAAACCGCTGACCGGGCAGGCGAACTTCTCGGAGAAGGTGATGCGCTGCGCTTCTTCGCCCTCCGGAGGCGCCGTTTCCAGGATCGCGATCCCGTCCGCCAGATCCAGCGCCGTCCGCAGCGAGTCCGCCAGCCGGGTTTCCAGACCCGCGCGCACGACGATGCGGTCGACCACGACATCGATGTCGTGGCGGAACTTCTTGTCGAGCGTGGGCGGCGCGTCGAGCTCGTGGAACTCGCCGTTGACCTTGACCCGCTGAAAGCCGCGCTTCAGCAGGTCGGCGAACTCCTTGCGGTACTCGCCTTTGCGGTCGCGCACGATCGGCGCGAGCAGGTAGGCGCGCGTGCCCTCGGGCAGCGCCATGGTGATGTCAACCATCTGGCTGACCTGCTGCGCCTCGATCGGCAGACCCGTCGCCGGCGAGTAGGGCACGCCGACGCGGGCGAACAGCAGCCGCATGTAGTCGTAGATCTCCGTCACCGTGCCCACCGTCGAGCGCGGGTTCTTCGACGTGGTCTTCTGCTCGATCGAGATCGCCGGCGACAGGCCGGAGATGTGGTCGACGTCCGGCTTCTGCATCATGTCGAGGAACTGCCGGGCGTAGGCCGACAGGCTTTCGACGTAGCGCCGCTGACCCTCGGCATAGATGGTGTCGAACGCGAGGCTGGACTTGCCGGAGCCGCTGAGGCCGGTGATCACCACCAGCTTGTCGCGCGGGATGTCGACGTCGATCGACTTCAGATTGTGCTCGCGGGCGCCCCTGATCTCGATGAACTTCTGCTCGGCCATGTCCCGCTCCTGTCGACCCGGGAGACATAGCGCGTCGCGCACGCCATGCGAGTCGCGAGTTGAGAACGAAACGGGATCGTGAGCAAGCTGAATCGCTGGCGATCAGCTAGGGATCGGCGCTCAGCGGCCGAGGATCGCTTTCACGTAGTGCTGGGTTTCGGAGTATGGCGGCACGCCGCGATACTTCTCGACCGCGCCCGGCCCGGCGTTGTAGGCGGCGAGCGCGAGGCGCCAGTCGCCGAACTTGCGGTACTGCATGCTGAGGTAGCGCGCGCCGCCCTCGAGGTTCTGCTTCGGGTCGTGCGGGTTGACCCGCAGCAGCCGCGCCGTTCCGGGCATCAGCTGCGCCAGCCCGATTGCCCCCTTGGACGAGACCGCGGCGGGGCGAAAGTTCGATTCCGCGCGCACCAGGCGGAGGAACAGGTCCTCCGGCACGTTGTGCCGGCGCGCAGCGGCGCGGGCCATCTCCTGATACTGGCCGGACGAGCCGTAGTAGCGCGGGATAGCCCAGTCGTCGGTCTCGAGGATCCGCGAGGGGCGCCGCGGCTGGCCCTTCAGCGCTCCGGGCACCGGCGGCCGGATCAGCGACCGGTACTCCGGGGACAGGCCGGAACTGGAGCCGAGAAGCTTGCTGAGCGGGGCCTCGGCCGCCGCGGAGCCAACCAGCGCCAGGCTGAAGCCAAGCGCCACCGCAATCCGTCTCATTGTCCCTCGCCTTCGGCGTGCTGCCTCGTCGCCATCCGGGCTCCGCCGGAATTGCGCGGACTATGGCAAAAAAGAATCCGGCTGTCAGCTTTGATCTGTTCTTCATCCGGCGTTAATCCTAAGAAGGCGAAGTTTCGCCGCCCGAAC
>JANOEW010000513.1:0-1700 GCA_031413475.1 Amaricoccus sp. | reverse complement strand
GCCCGCAGCGCGACTATCACGCCGCTTCCCTGGCAGACTTTTGCACCGCCGTTCTCAACTGTGGACCCCAGCGGGGTCCTCACGCGCTGGCCGCGTTCGGCGCGGTCTTCAGCCGGCGCACCAGCAGCTTGTTCAGCGCGTTGACGTAGGCCTTGGTCGAGGCCACCACGGTGTCGGTGTCGGCCGACTGGCCGGTGACGATCTTGCCGTCCTCCTCCAGCCGCACGCTGACGGTGGCCTGGGCGTCGGTCCCCTCGGTCACGGCGTGGACCTGGTAAAGCGCGAGCCGCGCCGCGTTCGGCACCAGCGCCTTCACCGCCCGGAACGCTGCGTCCACCGGTCCGTCGCCGACCGCCTCCACGTCGTGGTCCACGCCGTCGATCGCCAGCGTCAGGGCGGCGGTCTGCGGCCCCTCGGTGCCGCAGACCACCCGCAGCCGCCTGACCTGGACGCGGTCGTTCATCGCGTTGGTGCTCTGGTCCTGCATCAGCGCGATCAGGTCCTCGTCCCAGACCTCCTTCTTGCGGTCGGCGAGCTCCTTGAACCGCACGAACACGTCGCCGAGCTGGTTGTCGCCGAGCTGGAACCCGAGTTCCCCGAGCTTCGCCCGCAACGCCGCCCGGCCCGAATGTTTGCCCATGACCAGCGAGGTCGCGTTCAGCCCGATGTCCTCGGGCCGCATGATCTCGAATGTGCCGGCGTGCTTCAGCATCCCGTCCTGGTGGATGCCGCTCTCGTGGGCAAAGGCGTTCTTGCCGACGATCGCCTTGTTGAACTGCACCGGAAAGCCCGAGACCGTGGCGACGAGGCGGCTCGCCTGCATGATCCGCGTGGTGTCGACGCCGGTGCGGTAGGGTAGGATGTCGTTCCGGACCCGCATCGCCATCACCACCTCCTCGAGCGAGGTGTTGCCTGCGCGCTCGCCGAGGCCGTTGATCGTGCATTCGATCTGCCGCGCGCCGGCTTCGACGGCCGCGAGGGCGTTCGCCGTCGCCATGCCGAGGACGTTGTGGCAGTGCGTGGCGATGGTGATCGTGTCCATCCCAGGCACGCGTTCCAGCAGCATCGCGATGATCGAGGCGCTTTCCCGCGGCGCGGTGTAGCCGACCGTGTCGGGGATGTTGATCGTGCTCGCCCCGGCCTTGATCGCGATCTCGCAGACCCGCGCGAGGTAGTCGGGCTCGGTCCGGGTCGCGTCCATCGGCGACCATTGCACGTTATCGCAGAGGTTGCGGGCGTGGGTGACGGTGGCGTGGATTTTCTCCGCCATCGCCTCGGTGTCGAGCCGCACCTGGAACTCGCGGTGCAGCGGCGAGGTGCCGATGAAGGTGTGGATTCGCGGCCGGCGCGCGTGGCGTACCGCCTCCCAGCAGCGGTCGATGTCGGCGAAACTGGCGCGGGCGAGGCCGCAGATCACCGCGTCCCGGGCGAGGCGGGCGATCTGGCTGACGGCCTCGAAGTCCCCGTCCGAGGCGATCGGGAACCCGGCCTCGATGATATCGACGCCCATCTCGTCGAGCAGCGCCGCGATCTGGAGCTTTTCCTCCAGGGTCATGGTGGCGCCGGGCGATTGCTCGCCGTCGCGAAGGGTGGTGTCGAAGATGAGGACGCGGTCCTGGGCAGCGGCGGGGTCGGTCATGGGGTCGTCCTGAGCGAAAGGGTGTCTTTCGGCGCGGTCGTGGCGATCCCCTGAGCGCGCG
>JANOEW010000512.1:0-10015 GCA_031413475.1 Amaricoccus sp. | reverse complement strand
CAGGCGCGGATATGCTCTAGACTAAGGCGGTCGTCGGAATGCCTGAGCAGATCATCGACATGCTGGCAGCAAAGGTTCGAGAACGAGGCCGCCGATGGCTTCAACAGCCTGCCGCCATGGCTGACGACGGCGCTCGACGATTTCGTCGACCTTGTGTTCACCGAGCTGTAGCGCCGCGGCACCGCGTACGATCGCCGCACGTCGCGCGAGAACCTCGGCCTACCCTACCCCGTCAACCGTTGGACCGCCGCTCGGCAGCCCGCCCACGCAGAGAAGTAGGCGCGATGACCTATCATATCACCGCCTGGTCCCCCCAACCCTGACCACGGCCCCGGACCGTGCGGACTGCTCGGCGGCCAACGTCGCCTCGAGCGCCGCAGTCGCGTCCTCGGGCGTGCCGATCGCGGGTGTCCGGCCGGCCGAAGCGGAGCTGGCGAAGTAGGCGAACTCGTCGCGCAGCGCGCCCCAGCGCACGCCGTCGAACTCCGGCCAGTAGGTGGTGTCGGGGCTGTGCAGCTTTTCTCGGTCGACGATGCCGAGGCCGGGAAAGGTGTCCTGGACATGGATGATGCCTTCGGTCCCGATGATCGACATGCGCTCGTCGATGTCGAACGGCGTCTTGTCGGGCATGCACCAGACGGTCTCCAGCGTGGCGGTCGCGCCGCCGGCGAAGCGGTACATCGTCTGGCCTATATCGGGGTGCCGCAGGCCGCGGACGTCGACGGTCTGCGCATAGGCCGACACGATACGATCGCCGGTGAACCACAGCATGATGTCAGTGTCGTGGATCGCGTCGCCGACGATCGGGCCGATCTTGTCGAGGATGCTCGGCGTCCAGGCAGCGGGGATGTTGCGGCGCGACGACAACGCCACGATCCTGCCAATCCGCCCGGCGTCGATCGCCGCCTTGGCCATCCGGTAGCGCGGATTGAACCGCACGATATGGCCGATGAACAGGATACCAGCGCTGGACTTGGACGCGGCGAGGATCGCGCGGGCGTCCGCCGCCGTCGAGGCGATGGGTTTCTCCAGGAACACGTGCTTGCCCGCCTGCAGCGCCGCGATCGCCGGCTCGGTGTGCTGGTCCCACATCGTGCAGATCGACACCGCGTCGATCTCGGGGTCGGCCAGCATCTGCGAGTAGTCGGTAAAGGTCTTGGCGACCCCGAACTTGGCGGCCAGCGCCGCCAGCCGGTCGGGCGTGCGCGTGCAGAGCGCCGACAGCTCCAGGCTCGACACGCCCAGGATCGTCTCGCAATGGATCTCGCCGAACCAGCCGAGCCCGATCACGCCGATGCGCAGACGATCCATCGTGTCCCTCCGTCAGAATTCTTCGAGCGTCAGCTCGCGCGACATCACGATGTTGCCCGCCATCAAGCCGCAATCCACCGGAATGGCTGCGCCGGTGATGGCGCTCGCGGCGTCCGAGGCGAGAAACACCGCGACCCGGGCCACCTCGCCCGGCTCGACGATGCGCCCGAGCGGGTACCAACGTTGCAGCGTCTCGAGGATGCGTGGGTCCTTGCGGCTGCGTTCGTCCCACAGCGCAGTGCGCACCGAGCCCGGCAGCACGATGTTGGCGCGGATGTTGTAGCGCCCGTATTCGACTGCGATGGCGCGGGTCAGCGCGATCATCCCGGCCTTGCCCGCGCTGTAGGCTGGGTCGCCGAGCGCCTGCAGGCCGTTGACCGAGCCGATGTTGACGATGGCGCCGCCGTGGCGCTCAGCCATCTGGCCCAGCACCGCATGGGCGCAAGCGTAGGCGCCGTTCAGATTGGCGTCGATGTCGTCGCGCCAGCTCTCCGGCGTCGTCTGCGCCAGTGTCGCGACATGCGACCCGCCGGCGTTGTTCACCAGCACGTGCACCGGGCCGAACTCGGCGAAAGCCGCCGCGACGGCGGCGGGCGACCGGATGTCGGCCACCGAAGCCGTCGCGGCGATCCCCTCGGCCTTCAAGTCCTCGGCGAAGGCACGCACCGCCTCGCTGCGGTCGAGCGCGGCGATGGTTGCGCCTTCGGCTGCGAAGGCGCGGCACAGATGCAAGCCGATTCCACCGGACGCGCCGGTGATCGCGACGGTCTTGCCGGCGAAGCTCCCGGTCACGCGGTCTCCTTCAGTGCTTCGCCGATCCAGGCGAGATTGCCGGACCGCAGGTGCCCCCAATTGTAGAACGCGAGATCGTCCACGCCGCCCGCGCGAAGCGCCGCCACCGCGGCGAGGAACTCGCCCTTGTCCGCAAAGTCGGGGTGGGCCGGCCGCAGGATGCCCCGCAGCCTGGCGGCGCCGGCGCGCCTTCGCAGGTCGAACAGCTCCGCCTTCACCCGCATCGCGCCGGGCTCGTAGAAGCAGGCCTCGATGACGCCGGCCGCGGCGCCGAGCCCGGCGAGGTCGCTGCCCTCGGACCAGGCCCCGGCGGTCGGCCGCGCCACCGACGGGATCACCGCGACGGCGGCGTCGCTGCGAACGGCGGCGCGGATGTCGCGGATCAGCGACGTGACCACCCCGCAGCGAAAGTCGAGGTAACGCCGCAGGTCGCCGTCCGCCTGCACGTCGGCGAGCCAAAACGCCTCGGCCATGTCGTCCGGAAAGTCGATGTCCGAGGCGAGATAGGCCTCCACGTCCTTCGACACCTGCGCCTTCAGCCGGCGGGCGTCGATCCCCGGCGCCTCGGCCCCGGCGACGCACTGCGCGCAAAAGCAGAGCCCGAGCAGGCTGTCGAGCCAGCGGTTGTGCCGCATCAGCGAAAACTCGTGGTGGTAGCCGTGCGCGTACGGCGCGAACCCCGGGCTCTCCATCGAGACGCCCGACACCGCATAGCGTTCGGTCACGTCGCGGGCGAGGCCGACCGCATAGGCGCGCGCGTCCGGATGTGACGGGCATAGGCTGTAGACGTAGCGATCGCCGAAGGCGTTGGCCACGCAGGCCTCGGCATGGCGCAGACCGAGCGGCGTGTTGTGCAGCAGCACCAGCCAGGCGTTGGCGGCGACGCTCGGGGCGTCGCACAGCTCCGCAAGCACGTCGCGCGCGGCGAGCAGGCTGTTGGCCATGGGCTTGATCGCGCCATACCGAGCCGGATCGGCATGGAAGTAGACCGTGCCGTCCTCGGGGAAGACCACCTTGCCCATCCGTCCCTGCGGCCGCAGAAACTTGCCGGCGTGGTACGAAGCCGCCATGGTCACGGTGTTGAGCCCTAGCCCGCGAAATGTGTCAGCCGCCACGGCGACGCCGGTCTCCGCGAGGTCCCAGGCGTAGGCGTAGATCGCCCGGTAGCTCATGCCCCGAACCACCCGTCTTTCAGGTAGCGCATGTATTCGAAGACCGCGCCGTGCTTGCGCACGAACACGACCTCGAGAAAATCGCCGACCACGAAGGGCGGGATCAGAACTTCGACGCCGACCAGATGCGGTTCCAGCGCCTCGACCCGGTACGCGACGTGGACGTTGTCGCGCACCGCCGCGGGCACTGTGCTGTCCGGGGCGTAGCGCAGGAACTCGATGTGCTCGGGATGATTGCGCGGGTTGGTCACCCAGAGCCGGCTCGCCTCGACCCAGTCCTCGTGCGGCTGCGGCTCGGTCGTGGTGATGCCGACATGATCGAACACGAACATCTGCGAACCCCCCGGTGCGGAGCGAGGCAGCGCATCGCCGCTGCTCATTGTGTTTCCAGTTCCGCATCGGCCGCGGCGGGGCACTGGTAGACCGGGGTGGCGATCCCCTCCGTCCGCGCCTTGATCTGCAGCGCGAGGACACGCGAATAGAACCGCGAGAGCGCCAGGTTGCCGCCGTGAAACCACAGCGCCTCCTGCGCCGTCGGTTTCCACATGTTGCGCAGTTCGCCCTGCCAGGGGCCGGGATCGCCGCGCACGCCCGACCCGAGGCCCCAGCAGGGGCCGACCGCGTCGGCCACCTGCCGCGACACGACGCCGGCCACGGTCTCGTTCATCGACTGAAAGCCGGTGCATTCGACGATGACGCCAGCAGGGATCTCGCGACCGCTTTCCAGCGCGATCCCCATCCGGGTCAGCCGCGCCACCGGATCGCCGCTGACGATCCCGATCTCGCCGCGGGCGATCAGGTCGGATGCGCCGACGTCGATATAGTAGCCCGACGCGGTGCGCAGCGCCTTCATCATCAGCCCCGACCCGTCCTCGCCGAAATCGAGCGCAAAGCCCGATGCCGCGAGGCGATCGTAGAACGCCGCGTCGCGGGCGGCGATGTCGCGGTAGAGACGCTTCTGCGTCTCGGCGAACAGCGCGAAGGGCGTGGCGGCCGCGAGCAGATCCGCCGTTTCGGTCGTGACGCCGCGGGCCAGCGCCGCTTCGGAATACGTCGCGAACCCGGTCTCCATCAGCGTTTCGGAGCGCACGACGACGCTCGGGCTGCGCTGGATCATCGTTACGGTCGCCGACGCTTCCCACAGATCGACCGCCACGTCATGCGCGGAACTGCCCGCCCCGATGACGACGCAGCGCTTCCCCGAGAAGGCGCGGCCGTCCGCGTAGTCGCGCGAATGCATCCGGGTCCCGGTGAAGTCTGCAGCACCCGGCCAGTCGATCCGCCGCGGCGGCCCGTAGGCCCCCGTGGCGAACACCAGCTGGCGCGGACGCACGGTGATCGCCTCGTCGCCCTTCGTGACCGCAACCTTCCATTCGCCGCTGTCCGGGTCGTATTTGGCGGCGTCGCAACTGGTGGATGTCCAGACGTCGAGCTCCATCACGCTGGCGTAGGCCTCCAGCCAGTCGCCCATCTTGTCCTTGGCGGTGAACACCGGCCAGGTCGCGGGAAACGGCAGGTACGGCATGTGGTCGTACCAGACCGGGTCGTGCAGCACGAGGCTGCGGTAGCGGTTGCGCCAGCTGTCGCCGACCCGCGCGTTCGCCTCGACGATCAGCGTGGGCACGCCGAGTTGCTTCAGCCGCGCGCCCAGCGCCAGCCCGCCTTGGCCGCCCCCGATGACCAGGCAGAAGGGTTGATCCTCGCGCCCAAGCCGCGCCCGTTCGCGCCGCCGCGCCTCGGTCCAGGTTTCCCGGCTGCGGTCGGCGCGGTGGATCAGACCCATTGGGCGGGTCGGGCCCTGCGGCTCTTCGTGCCCCGTCAGATCGCGCATGGTGGTCAGGAGTGTATGGCAGCGGCCGCCCCGCAACCGCAGCCGTCCTTGCCCTGAGGCGACGGCGGTCCGGAAGCTGATCCAAGCCTCCGATCCGTCGCGCGTCCGTTCCGGCTCGCCTTCGAGACGCCAATATGACGGGGCCGTCCGGACCAGCGTCCGCGCCAGCATCGCGGCGATCGCGTCGCGTCCCTCCAGCGTTATGATGGTCCAGGTGAAGGTGAGAAGATCACGCCAGTAGCAGTCTTCGGTGAAGAGCTGGACAGTCGCCTTGACGTCTCCGGCTGACAGCGCCGCAGAGAACTCATCGAGCCAGCCCGCGGCGTCGTCCATCGTGTCGTCGCTCTCAGTCCCCAAGCGGTTCGAGGACCGCGCCGGATCGGTGGGTCTGCGTGGTGTACTTGATCCGGCGCAGGTTCTCGCGCGCGACCGGTCCCATCCGGTAACCGGTCGCCGCCGATACAAGGTCGATGATCGTCAGAAACGCGAACCGCGCAGCCGAGGGCGTCAACGCGTCGGGGTACTCCGCGACGTGGGTGGTCAGCGCGATGTCGACCGCGGCGGAGAGGTCGCTGTCAGGCGCCGTGATCGCGATTGTCGTCGATCGGTAGTGGCGCGCGAATTCGACCGCCTCCACCACCTCGCGGGTGCGCCCCGTGGCGGAAATGGCGATGAACACGTCGCCGGGCTTGAAGGTCGCCGCCATCATCCGCGCGAGGTAGGGGTCGTTGCAGGCGGTGATCGGCACGCCGTAGCGGAACAGCCGGTGCTGGGTCTCCTCGGCCAGCGCCGACGAACTGCCGCCAAGGCCGAACGCCGCCACACGGGTCGCCGTCGCTATGGCTTCGGCGGCGCGCAGAACCAGCGCAGGGTCGAGCTGCCGCTCGACTTCGCGCAGCGCGCGGCGCGCCTCGCCGAACACCGAGCCCCAGAACGGCGGTGCCGTCCCGAATAGCTCTTCAGGGATATCCTCGGCCCGGCCGACCGCGAGGAACACGTCGCCGACCACGAGGCTGCGGGCGAGCTTGAGCTTGAAGTCGCGCACCCCGTCGCAGCCGATGGCGCGGCAGAACCGAGTGACGGTCGGCTGGCTGACGCCGGCGCGGATCGCGATCTCGGCGTTCGAGGCGTCGACGGCTCGCTGCACGTCGGCGAGCACTGCATCGGCCACGGCCTGCTCGGCCGGCCGCAACGCGCCATAGCTGTCCTTGATGTGCGCGATGATGTCGGGCAGGCGGGTGCGCCGGTCATCGCGCGCGACAGCGAGGGAAACGGGTCGTGTCATCATCGGTCCCGGTTCTTGCCGGCAGTAGCGCAACCGCCTGAAGCCTAGCGCAATCGCCGACGCTTCGTCCAGCACTGATTGAAACTTACCCAGACCTAGGCGTCGAGTCTTGCGTCTGGCTTGTTATCTGACGGCTGCGTCGCAGCGTGCTTGACTCACGTGTAAGTAAGTCACACACTAGCGCTATCGATTCCAAGCGCCGGGACGGCGCTTTCCGGCAGCGGGCGAGGCGGTCGACATCGATGGAGCGTGGTCCGCGACTAACCCCCAAGCTGGCTGTCCGGCGAGCGGGCAAGTCCTACGGCGATCTGGTCGCGCTCGAGGATTGCAGCTTTGACGTGCAGCCGAACACCATCGTGTCGATCGTCGGTCCGTCGGGCTGCGGTAAGACCACGCTCCTGTGGTCGATGTCGGGCCTGCACGGCCTCAGCCGCGGCGAGGTGGCGCTTGACGGAGCGGCGATCACCGGGCCGCACCCCGACATCGGACTGGTGTTTCAGGAGGCGAACCTGTTGCCGTGGCGCGATCTGATGGCCAACATCCTCTTTCCGTTCGAGATCAAGCGCCACCGGCCCGACCGCGCCTGGATCGATCATCTGCTGGAGCGGGTCGGCCTGCTCGGCTTCGAGGCGCGGTTTCCGCGCGAGTTGTCGGGCGGCATGCAGCAGCGGGCCTCGATCGTGCGCGCGCTGTCGCTGCGGCCGCAGGTGCTGCTGATGGACGAACCCTTCGGCGCGCTCGACGCCTTTACCCGCGAGGAAATGAACCGGCTGGTCGAGGAGATCTGGCTCGAGACTAGGACCACGATCGTCTTCATCACCCATTCCATCGAGGAGGCGATCTTCCTGTCCGACCGCGTGATCGTGCTCTCGAGGCGCCCCGGAACGGTGATCGCCGACCATGCGGTGCCGTTCGCCCGGCCGCGCACGCTGGCGACCATGGCCAGCCGCGCGGTGTTCGACCTCACGAATCGGATCAAGGCCGACATCTACGGCGTAAAGGTCGCGGCGATCGCCGCGGCGGCGGAGTAGGGCGGCGATGACCGACACGATCCCCGAGTTCCGCAAGCCCGGCGAGGCGGGCCCGGCGGTCGGTCTCACCGCCGGGTCGACGTTCGCCGCGGGAACCGGCGCGCGGACCCGCGCCGAGGTCGCCGCGCTGATCGCCACGGCCGTGATCGTCGTCGGCGGACTGGAGCTGATGCTGCGCGTCTTCGAGGTGCCCGAGTACATCCTGCCGACGCCATCGGCGATCTTCGCGGCGCTCTGGACCGATTTTCCGTTGATCCTGCCGCATCTCGGCTACACGCTGGTCGAACTGATCAGCGGCTTCGCGATCGGCGCGAGCATCGGGCTCGTGCTCGCGGCGGTGGTCACCCAGTATCCGTTCGCGGAGAAGATCGTGACCCCCTACATCCTCATCCTCGTCACCACGCCGATGCTGGCGCTGGTGCCGCTCCTGATCCTGCGCTTCGGGTTCGGCTACACGCCGCGCATCATCGCGGTGGCGCTCGCCGTAGGGCCGATGGTGATGATCAACGCCGCGACCGGGTTTCGCCGCGTCGACAGCGCCAAGATCGCGTTGGCGCGGTCGTACGGCGCGAGCACGTTGCAGATCTTCTGGAAGATCCGCGCGCCGATGGCGCTGCCGATGATCCTGGTGGGACTGATGATCGGCGCGATCTTCGGCCTCCTGACCGCGGTCGGCGCGGAGATGGTCGGCGGCGGCTTCGGCCTCGGCAATCGGCTGACCACCTATTCCTCGATGATCCGGATGCCGCAGTTTTTCGCCGTGGTGCTCATCCTCTCGACGCTGGGCATCCTGATCTACGTGATTTTCTATCTCATAGGCCGGAAATGGGCGAGTTGGGAAACCTGAGGGCTGCGCCGGCGGCGCGGCACACTAAAGAACGCAATGCAGCAGGGGAGTAGCGAAATGAACAAGTCGGTCGTTGGCGGCGGTCTCACGCGGCGCAGGGTGCTGCAGGTCACCGCTGGGGGCGCGGTCGGATTTTCGGCCCTCGGGATGCTCGGCGCGCGTCCCGCCGCAGCCGAAGGCTATGACGGCCCCTTCACCTGGATCTCGCCGCGCGGCACGCTCGAGGTGCTCGACGACTACGGGTTCTGGGTTGGAAAGAAGATGGGCTATTTCGACGGGCTCGACATCGAGAT
This sequence comes from Amaricoccus sp., assembly GCA_031413475.1. GTDB lineage: Bacteria > Pseudomonadota > Alphaproteobacteria > Rhodobacterales > Rhodobacteraceae > Amaricoccus. The sequence goes on along the minus strand of JANOEW010000512.1, from coordinate 1,453 downwards.
GCAGCCCGGTCCGTCCGACGGCACCGCGACGGTGAAGTTCGTCGACGTGGGACAGGCCGACATGGGTTTCCCGTCGCCGGGCGTGTTCTCGTTCGGGATCGAGAACGGGATGAAGCTGACTTCGGTCTTCCACATGGGCGCGCTTGACACCTTTTCGTTCGCCTTCCGCAAGGGCGAGGGCGTGGCCGACCTTAAGGGACTCGAGGGCAAGACCATCCTGCTCGGCTCGGCGGCCTGGCAGTCGATCGTCGACCCGATGCTGGCGGCCCAAGGGGTCGACGTCTCCAAGGTGACTTACGTCGAAGCCGGCTGGCCGACCTGGGGCACGGCGCTGGCGGGCGGACAGGGCGACGCAGCCCTCGCCTGGGAAGGGCTGCGGGCGGAATGGATCGCCAGCGGCCTCGAGTTCGAGTACTGGCTCGGCGTGCAGAAGTCCGCGCTTCCGGCCAACACCTTCGTGGTGCGATCGGCCGATCTCGAAGACCCCGACAAGGTGGCGTTCCTGCGGCAATATCTTAAGGGCTGGGCGAAGGGTCTGGAGTTCGCCGAGCACAATCCCCGCGCCGCGGTCGAGGCGGTTTTCGAACAGTTCCCGACGCTGGCGTCCAACGTCGGCCCGGTCCTCGGCACCACCTCGGTCCTGCAGCAGATGAACGTGTTCCGCGGCGACATGTCCAAGCGCGAGGGCTGGGGCTGGCACGACATGGCGAGCTGGCAGAAATTCTTCGACATCAGCGCCTCGATCGGGCAGAACGCGCAGCCGATCCAAGCGGCCGACGTCCTCACCAACGCGCTGATCGCGCCGGCCAACGACTTCGACCATGCGGAGGTCAAGGCGCAGGCGGAAGCCGTGGGGCTGTCCGAGGCGATGGCGGCGGTCGACGTCGAGACCATCCGGGCCGGGCTGTTCGACCAGTCGATCTGAGTCCCGGCGATTCCGGCGGGCGGCTCGCGCCGCCCGCCACTCCCAACTGGCGCAAGAAAGAACCCCCGTGACAGATCCGGTCCGTGTCCTCGTCGTCGGCCTCGGCAACATGGGCGCGTCGCACGCCAGCGCCTACTATCGCAGCGACGGCTTCGAGATCGTCGGCCTGATGAGCCGGTCGATCCGGTCGAAGCCGATCCCGCCCGACCTGCAGGGCTACCCGCTCTTCGAGGATTTCGACGCGGCGCTGGCCGAGACCCGGCCGGATGCGGTCTCGATCAACACCTGGCCGAACAGCCACGCGAGCTACGCCCTGAAGGCGTTCGCGGCCGGCTGCCACGTCTTCATGGAAAAACCGATCGCGACCACGATCGCGGACGCCGAGGCCGTGGTGGCGGCGGCCCGGGCCGCGGACCGCAAGCTGGTGCTGGGCTACATCCTGCGGGTGCATCCCTCCTGGGTGAAGTTCATCGAGATCGGACAAACCCTGGGGAAACCGCTCGTGATGCGGATGAACCTCAACCAGCA
>JANOEW010000511.1:0-2504 GCA_031413475.1 Amaricoccus sp. | reverse complement strand
GCGCGCGTCGATCGGCCGCTGCCGGTGCAGATCGCGTTGCTCGACACCGACACCTCGCCGCAGATGGGCTTGGTATCGTCCGACGACGTGCAGGAGGTAGCGTGATGCTAGACGATCAGCGCGGCCTCGTGGTCCATGATCCCGATCCGATCGATCCCGTGGCGGTCGGCCCGTGCGCGCCGCCCATCAAGTGGGCCGGCGGCAAGGCCGCACTCCTGCCCCACATCGTGAAGAGGCTCCCATCGTTCCGCCGTCACTACTTCGAGCCGTTCGCCGGCGGCGGCGCGCTGTTCTTCCACCTGGCGCAGCCGAACGCGGTCCTGGCCGACGTGAACGACGATCTGATGACGATGTACCGCGCGCTGGCCGGCGACGTGGACGGCGTGATCGCCGCCCTCCAGCGCCTCGAGCGCGAGCACAAGCAATACCGACGGCCCGGGCGCTTCTACTACGAACAGCGTAAGCAGTGGAACCTCGCACGCTGGCGGTGGCCGGAGATCGAGCGCGCTGCGATGTTCCTCTACTTCAACCGGACGTGCTTCAACGGGATCTGGCGCGTGAACCGGAGCGGCGGGTTCAACGTGCCGATCGGGCGCTACAAGAACCCGACCATCTGCGACGTCAGCCGGCTCCGCGCCGCATCGGCGGTGCTGCGCCAGAGCGAGGTCCGCCACCAGCCCTGGCAGGAGACGATCTCGCACGCGCGCTCCGGCGATCTGGTCTACCTCGATCCGCCGTACGTGCCGGCGTCCGCGACCGCCAGCTTCACCGGCTACGCCATCGGCGGCTTCTCACTGGAGCAGCAGCGCGAGCTCGCGGCGGCCGCCCACGAACTGGCCGGGCGAGGCGTCGCCGTGGTCGCGTCCAATTCGGACACGCCGCTGGTGCGCAAGCTCTACCGCGGGATGCGGCAGTCGAAGGTCCAGGTCTCGCGCGCGATCTCGTGCAAAGGCGACGAGCGCGGCGACGTGGGCGAACTGATCATCTGCGGTGGCTTCGATCCGCCGTCGCGGCGCCGGTGAGGCTCCTGCGCGAGCGGCCGATCGCGGCGGCGATGGCGACGCTGGGCGATGTGGGCATCTATCGGATTGGCTCGATCTTGGTGGCGACGACACCGACGGGCCGGTTCGTCGGCGTCGCGTTGTACTTCTACGGTGACGGTGACGGCGACGGCGAACCGCGCGAAGGGCTGCAAGGGTTCACGCTGGCATCGTGTCTCCTCGAGCCCGCGCGGCCCCCGCGCTGGCGACGGCGCGCCCCAGCCCGAGGCCGATCAGCCGCCGCACCAGCCGTAGTCGAGCCCGACCGGATGGGCGATCCCATAGCCTAGCGGCATCGGCACCGGCTTGATGTTCGGCACCGCGTGCAGCGGGCAGCAGGTTCCGAACACCTGCTCGATGGGCTCGACGAACATGCCGTAGGCGGCGGCGATGCTCTCGTCGTCTTCGTCGATCGCGTCGCCGGCGATCGGCGCGGACGCCTCGTCGTCGGCGGCGACGGAGCCCGAGCCCTCGGGGAAGTCGAACGGCACGTCGGCGGGCTGCGCCATGTCCTGCGCGAGATCCGGCCGCTGGCCGGGCGGCCGGGTCGGCGTCCCGACCGGCGGGATCGGCGTCGCCGGCGCGAAGATCTCGTCGATGAACGTGAGGATCGTCTTCATGTGACGATCTTCGTGGGCTTCGGTGATGGTGCCCTGCAGGCGCGTGAACGCGTCCCGGAAGAACTCCATGGGGTCGCGCAGGAGCTGCCGCAGCCGCGGGTTGGGCTGCATGCCGGGCATGACGCCCGGGACGCCGGCGAGACCGCGGAAGCCGCCCATCCGACCGAGGGGGATCACGGGCCGGGGTGCGGGCTCCCGCGCGAGTTGCACCTGGGCCCAGCCCTTCGGCAGGGCGAGCGGGTGAGCGATCTTCTCGCGGGAGGTGCAGGGGGTACCATCGTCCCCGACGACGTCGCAGGTGATGAAGTGCTCTCGGGCCATGGGCGCGATGCTAACCCAGCTTCGGGGCGCGCGGTTGACCCCGAGGGCATGGCCCGCGTATGCTTTTCCAGCATCCTGGGAGCGATTCTCCGACGCACCCACGGCTCAACCGGAGAATCGCGCCTATGGCCAAGCCCGCGTCAGAGGAAACGAAGCCCCCCAAGGCCAAGCGCAAGGGCGCGATCGCGGCGTCGGCCAGGCGGCGCCGAGCTCGGCGCGTCAGCGCGCCCAGGGCGAATCCGGTCGGGGCCGGCGGCGCCCCGGGGCTCGACGACGTCAAGACGATCGGGATCGGCCTGGGCGCCTACGCGGGCACCCGGCTGCTGCAGCGCATGGCGACGGTGATCGTCGCGAAGAAGAGGCCGCGCTGGAAGAAGCACGTGCACGCGCTGGCCGGCGTCGTCGCGTTGGGCGCGACATGGTTCGTGGGGCGTCGGATCAAGGCGGTCGCGCCCTACCACGAGACCGCGCTGATCGGCTCCGGCATCGCCGCGGTACAGGGGCTGATCACCGCCTACGTGCC
>JANOEW010000510.1:0-2112 GCA_031413475.1 Amaricoccus sp. | reverse complement strand
TCCTGCGGCGCGGCACCTGCCGCAGTCTTGTAACTGCGCGGCGGAGCAGCGCCCCCCGAGGTCTTGTAGGTGCGCGGCGTCGCGCCGCCCGGAGGCTTGCGCCCGCGCGGCGGTGCTGCGCCCACCGTCGGCTTGCGCCCGCGCGGTTGCGCCGCGGCGGTCGAGCGGGGATACACCGGCCGGCCACGCGGCGGACGGCCCGCCGGTACTTCGAGGTCGGCTGTGCGGGAGGCCTCGGTGCCGTGACGCGCGGCGCCGCGACGATGGCTCGCCGCCCGCGGGCCGATCTCCGGGACGGGCGGGCCGCGGCGACGCCGATCCGCGCCGCCCTTCGCGGCGGCCTCGTCGCCGCCGGGTTTCAGGCGCTTGTGGTACGGATTCGCCTTCGGCTGGATCACGCGCGCACCCTTGCCGCCGCTCTTGCGACGTCGCGGGCCAGCCGCCGGCGCGGACGCGGCCGGTTCGCGCTCGCGCCGCGGCTTCGCCGGCCGCTTCGGGGCCGGCGCCTCCTTCTTCGGTGCCGGGCGCCAGACGATCAGGAGCTTGCCCAGATGCTGGACCGGCGCGGCGTCGAGCGTCGCGCAGGCGATCGCGAGCATCGACTCGCGGGCTTCGCGATCGTCGGAATGGACGCGGATCTTGATCAGTTCGTGCGCGGCCAGCGCCACGTCGATCTCGTGCAGCACGGACTCGGTGAGGCCGGCATGGCCGATCGCGACGACCGGGTGCAGCGCGTGGGCGCGGGCGCGAAGCTCGCGCCGCAGGGCGGGGGTGAGCGGGGGCATGGCAAAGTGTAGCGTGTCCCGCCGATAGCCCGGCGCGCGACTTCCCGATCCCCATGCCCGGTCCCCTCAATCCCACGCGCAAGAAACACCGCTTCGGCAAGGCGTGGATGCAGGAACACGTCAACGATCCCTACGTGCAGGAAGCCAAGCGCCGCGGGTACCGGTCGCGTGCGGCCTTCAAGCTGATCGAACTCGCGCAGCGCGACAAGCTGCTCAAGCCCGGTCTCGCGGTCGTGGACCTCGGCGCCGCGCCGGGGAGCTGGTGCCAGGTGCTGCGCGAGCGGCTGGGAGCTTCCGGCCGGATCGTCGCGGTCGACCTGCTCCCGATGGATCCGCTGCCCGGCGTGGCCTTCGTCCAGGGCGACTTCTCGTCCGACGAGGGGCTCGCGGCGGTCGAGGCGGCGCTCGACGGGCGGCGCGTCGACCTTGTGCTTTCCGACATGGCCCCCAACCTCTCGGGCATCGATGCGGCGGACCAGGCCCGCAGCATCGGATTGGCGGACCTGGCGCTTGCTTTCGCGATCGACCATGTGAAACCCGGCGGCGATTTCGTGGTCAAGCTGTTCCAGGGGTCGGGCATGCCGGAGTTCGAGAAGGGGATGCGGGCCGCCTTTACCACGGTGGCGCTGCGCAAGCCCGAGTCGAGCCGCGGTCGCAGTCGCGAGGTTTACCTGGTGGGCAAGGTCAGGCGGAACGCCTGACGCCGTCCGGTATCAGGTTCGGTTGGACCGGCCCTTCCTTCGGGCCGACCCAACCGAACCTGGTACCGGCGCCGAAGGCAGGAAGTCGCCGCCGGCAGCGAGTCAGGCCGGAGGCCTGACGCCGTCCGGTATCAGGTTCAGCCGTCCCGGCCCGCAACGCGGGCCGAGAAGGTTGAACCTGGTACCGGCAGCGGGGCGCCGAAGACCCCGCCGGCGTCCAAGCCACGGCGCCGAGGCGCCCGGAAGGCCGGGAGTAGAATTGAAGGGCAGTCCGGGCCGGAGCGCCCGGAGCCGGCGTCCCGTCGGTGCAGAAGGACCCAGGAGTATCTCTTGAACAACCTCTTGAAAAACGTCGGTATCTGGCTCGTCATCGGCCTCGTGGTCCTCACGGTGGTCAAGCAGTTCGACGCTCGCCAGACGACCAAGGACACGGTCCCGTACTCGGAATTCATCGACTCGGCGCGGGGCGGCAAGGTCGAGTCCGCCGTCATCGAAGGTCGGACGATCCGCTGGACCTCGACCGACAAGAAGCGCTTCCTGACCACCTCGCCGGGCGACATCTGGATGGTGTCGGACCTGCTCAAGTACGGCGTGCGCGTCGACGCGAAACCCGAGGAGGAGCAGAG
>JANOEW010000509.1:0-3498 GCA_031413475.1 Amaricoccus sp. | reverse complement strand
ATCGACTATGCCCGCGCCGACGGCGTCCGCCGCCTCGAGGGCATGGTGCTGTCCGAGAACCGCGCGATGCGCCGCCTGATCGGCCGATTCGGTTTCACGATCGAGCCGATGCCCGACGAGCCCGGCGTGGTGATGTCGCGTCTCGCCCTTTGAGGCGAGCGGCGGTTGATGGCTTCGGCGTTTGAATGCGCCCCTAAGCTTGCCGGACAAATCCGGCTGCGCCCGCCCCCCATCGATGGAGCAAGCGCTACCGCGCCCGCCCGTCCGATGTGCCCCGGAGGCGCGCCGCGGACCCCGCCGCCCTTTGCGTGGGGGCAGGTCTTGCGGCACCCGGCCGACCCCGGCAGTATCCGCGCACGACGAAGCCGGACCATAGCCGGCGCCCAGGGAGGACGGCCGATGCTCAGGATCGCGACGCTGGCGGACAAGGCGGCCGTCGAGGCGGAGGCGCCGCTCGACAGCCGCTGGACCGCGCGCACCCTGCATCAGCAATTGCGTGAAACCGCCGGCCGCTTTCCGGCGCGCAAGGCCGTCACCTTTCAGCTCCGCTCCGGCCCCAAGGACAAGATGGTCAGCCTGACCTGGGCGGCGCTGCTCGCCGAGACGACGCGCGCCGCGAACCTGCTCAACCGCCTCGGCGTCGGCCCGGACGACACCGTCGCCTACGTGCTGCCGAACGGCATCGAGGCCCCGATCGCGCTGCTGGCCGGCGCGACCGCGGGGATCGTCGCGCCGATCAACCCGCTGCTCGCCCCCGAGCACATCGGCGGCCTGCTGACCGAGACCCGCGCCAAGGTCGTCGTGACGCTGGCGCCATTCCCCAAGACCGACCTCGCCCAGAAGGTCGCCGCGGCGCTGCTGCACGCGCCGGGCGTCGAGACCGTGCTCCAGGTCGATCTCGCCCGCTACCTCGCGCCGCCGCTGGCGTGGATCGTCCCCGTCCTGCGCCCGAAGGTCGAGGTGCTGCACAAGGCGCGCGTGCTCGATTTCCACAAGGCGCTGGCGGGCGAGCGCGCCGACGCGCTCGACTTCGCCGAAGCCGATCCCGACCGCCCCTGCGCCGCCTTCCACACCGGCGGCACCACCGGCCTGCCGAAGATCGCCCGGCACCAGGCCCGGGGCATCCTTTACAACGGCTGGTGTGGCCATGCCTACATGTTCACCGAGACCGACGTGCTGATGTGCCCGCTGCCGCTGTTCCACGTGCTCGCGGCCTACCCGATCCTGATGTCCTGCCTGATGTCGGGCGCGGAGATGGTGATGCCGACGCCGCAGGGCTATCGCGGCGAGGGGGTGATGCGTAACTTCTGGAAGCTGGTCGAGCGCCACCGCGCCACCTTCCTGATCACTGTGCCGACGGCGGCGGCGGCGTTGATGCAGCGCCCGGTCGACGCCGACGTCTCGACCCTGCGCCTCGCCATCTCCGGCTCGGCCGCGATGCCGGTCGAGCTGTTCAACCGCTTCGAGGCGGCCACCGGTCTGACGATCTGCGAAGGCTACGGCATGACCGAGGCCACCTGCCTCGTCTCGATCAATCCGCCGTTCGGCGAGCGCAAGATCGGCTCGGTCGGCCTGCCGTTCCCCTACACCGACGTGCGGATCCGCCATTGCGACGTCGGCGGCGCGGTGGTGCGCGACTGTTCCGGCGAGGAGGTGGGCGAGATCTGCGTCAAGAACCCCGGGGTGATGGCGCAGACCTACGCCGACCCCGGCCGGAACGCCGGTGTGCTCACCGCCGACGGCTACCTGCGAACCGGCGACCTCGGCCGGCTCGACGCGGACGGCTACCTCTGGATCACCGGGCGCGCGAAGGATCTGTTCATCCGGGGCGGGCACAACATCGACCCCGCCGTGATCGAGGAGGCGTTGATGGGGCATCCGGCGGTGGCCTTCGCCGGCGCGATCGGCCAGCCCGACGCCCATGCCGGCGAGACTCCGGCGGTCTACGTCGAACTGGTCGCCGGCGCGGTGGTCGAGGCGGCGGAGCTGCAGGCCTTCGCCGCCGCGCACGTCTCCGACCGGACCGCCGCGCCCAAGCACCTCGAGGTGCTGGCCGCTTTGCCCAAGACCGCCGTCGGCAAGGTCTTCAAGCCCGAACTGCGGCGGCTGGCGATCACGCGGGTCTACGACGGCGCACTCGGGGCCGCCGGCCTCGGCGCGCGTGTGCACGATGTGGTGGAGGACAAGCGGCTGGGGCTCGTGGCGGTGCTGACGCCCGGCGAGACCGGCGCGGCGGAAACCGAAGCGGTGCGCGCGACGCTCGGCGCCTACCTAACGCCCTGGCGCTGGGCCTGACGCCGGTCTCCGGCGATCGGTCTCGACCTCACGCCCGGAGGCCGTCCGGACGGCGGGTCAGCGACCGTCCTCGGCGACGAACGCGGCCTTGCGCCGCTCGATGCGCCGCGTCTCGGTCGCGAGCAACACGAGCGCGTCGTCGAGTTCTTCCGCGAGCCCGGGCAGCGCGTTCAGCTGTGCGTAGAGGCGCAGCTCGGCCAGAATATCGTGCAGCTGGGCGTCGTTCTCGGGCAGGTACATGATCGGTCCGGCGTAAGGAAATCAGACTTTCGACGTGACCGGACCCTAGGTTGAAACGCAAGTCCCGGCTAGGGAAAACTTGGCGCCAACCGGACCCGCCGGCGGATTGTGGCCGATTGGTTAAACGTTTTCAACCGGAAACGGAGCGAAGTTGCTTCAAGTGCGCGGATGGCGCACCGCTGCGCGGCTCAGAGCCCGAGCGGCCGCCAGGCGGTTGCTTCCACCTCGATCAGCACCTCGCGCGAGGGCATCAGCCCCGACACCTCCACCACGGTCGAGACCGGCGCGCCGTCGGGAAAAAACAGCCGCCGCACGGCGTTGTAGCGTGGGAAATGGTTCAGATCGGTGAAATACTGCACCAGCTTGAAGACGTCGGCCATGTCGGCGCCGGCGTCTTCGATGGTCGCGCGCACGCGGTCGAGCACCCACCACGACTGCGCCAGAATCGGGCCGTCGCGGGCGTCGACCGAGAACTCGCCGGTCGCGCCGATCGCCGCGGCCACGCCCGGCGGCAAGTCGGCGAAGCCGCGCACGATCCGCCCGGCCACCGGATCGACCGGCGTCACCCCCGACAGGAAAACGAAGTCGCCGCGCCGCGTCCAGGGGCTGTAGCGGGCGAGCGGGCGGGCGGGTCCGGTCACGGGGCTCTCCTTCATACCGACTCCGGTTGATTGACTCGCGCGGAGGTGTCTTGCCGCAGCAGCAACGTTCCGTTCGGACCGAAAAGGCGAGGCCCCTGTGGGGCGTCGCCCGGTCCGTCGCCTGGAGCCCATGGCGGAAGGCGAGAGGGGTTCGGCCTGGACCGAGGCTCGCAATCGGGCCGCGCCTGCCCGGCTGGCGCGGAAACGCGCCTGCCCCGGGCGGGCAGGCGCGGCCTGATTTGTCGACGGACAAATCAGGCGGGATCGCGGTAGCGGTTCGCCTCATCCGGAAGAGGCCGAAGCAATCATCCGGACACCGTAT
>JANOEW010000508.1:0-4353 GCA_031413475.1 Amaricoccus sp. | reverse complement strand
CGCTTGCGCACGAGACCGACCTCGTGGTCGCGCTCGACCGCCTGCAGGCGAGCGCGCCGAAGGTCGAGAGCGTCAGCCTGGTCGTCGCCTGGTTCGGCGACGACCTGCGTGCCGGCCATTGCCAGGTCCGGCCGGCGGTCGAGGTGGCGGCGAAGGCGACGAGCCCGCGCAGCTGGTCGGTGAACGGCGTCGCGCGCAGCGCCGCCCGCGTCGTCAGCGCCGACGGCGAGGGCCGCCCGATCTATGGCGGCACGCCGGCCGACTTCGCCGTGGTGCAGGCGATCCAGGAGCTGAAGGCGCGCGGGCTGCGCGTCACCTTCTACCCGTTCATCCTGATGGACGTACCTGCGGGCAACGACCTGCCGGACCCGTACTCGGCCCACGCCGCCGAGACCGGCCAGCCGACCTTCCCATGGCGCGGGCGGATCACCTGCTCGCCGGCCGCGGGCTACGCCGGCAGCGTCGACAAGACCGCGGCCGCCGGGGCGCAGGTCGCGGCGCTGTTCGGATCGGCTCAGCCCTCCGACTTCGCCGTCTCGGGCGGGACCGTCAGCTGGACCGGTCCGTCCGGCGACTGGGGCCTGCGGCGGATGATCCTGCACTACGCCCATCTCTGCGCGGCCGCCGGCGGCGTCGACGCCTTCCTGATCGGCTCGGAGATGCGCGGGCTGACCACGATCCGCTCGGGCGCATCGACCTATCCCGCCGTGCAGGCATTCCGCGACCTGGCAGCCGACGTGCGCTCGATCCTCGGCGCGGGCGCGAGGATCAGCTACGCCGCCGACTGGTCGGAATACTTCGGGCACCAGCCGGGCGACGGCTCGGGCGACGTCTTCTTCCACCTCGATGCGCTCTGGGCCGATCCGGAGATCGATTTCGTAGGTATCGACAACTACATGGCGCTGTCGGATTGGCGGGACGGCTGGGACCATGCCGATGCGCAGGACTGGCCGGCGATCTACGACCGCGACTACCTGCAGTCGAACATCGCAGGCGGCGAGGGCTTCGACTGGTTCTACGCCAGCGCCGCGGACCGCGCCACGCAGACCCGGACGCCGATCACCGACGGCGCGGCCGGCAAGCCCTGGGTGTTTCGCTACAAGGATCTGCGCGCCTTGTGGTCGAACCCGCATTTCATCCGCCCGGGCGGTGTCGAGGCCGGCGCTCCCACGGCATGGGTCCCGCAGTCGAAGCCGATCTGGTTCACCGAGCTCGGCTGCCCCGCCGTCGATCGCGGCACGAACCAGCCCAACGTGTTCTTCGATCCGAAGTCGTCGGAGAGCTTTGTGCCATACTTCTCGCGCGGCTGGCGGGACGACGCGATCCAGCGGGCGTACCTCGAGGCGACCTACCTCTGGTGGGGCGAGCCGGCCAACAACCCGATCTCGACGGTGTACGGCGGGCGGATGGTGCGCGTTCCCGAATGCGCCGCATGGACCTGGGACGCGCGGCCCTATCCGTTCTTCCCCGAGCTCACCGGCGTCTGGACCGACGGGCCGAACTGGCGGCTCGGCCACTGGCTGACCGGCCGGCTCGGGGCGGTCTCGCTGGCGGCGCTCGTGCGCCACCTTTGTCTGCGGGCCGGCAAGCCCGAGAGCCAGATTGACGTCTCCGGCCTCTGGGGCGCGGTCGAGGGCTACGTGATCACCGCGCTGGAAAGCCCGCGGTCTTCGATCACCACCTTGTCGCGTCACTTCGGCTTCGACGCCGTCGAGAGCGAGGGAGTCATCCGCTTTGTCATGCGCGGCGGAGGTCAGGTCGCCACGCTTGCCCTCGACGATCTCGCCGCGGCGGGCTCAGCCGATGGCGAGGTCCTCGAGCTCATCCGCGCGCAGGAGACTGAATTGCCGCAGGCGCTGAAGTGGCAGATGGCGCGCGCCGACGAGGAGTATGACGCCGCCCTCGTCGAGGCGCGGCGCATCACCGTGGATGCCGCGCGGATCGCGTCGGAGGCCTTCCCGATGGCCGTGCCGCCGGAGGAGGCCGAGCGGCGCTGCCGGCGCGCGCTGATGGAGGCCTGGACGGGGCGCGAGACCGCCAGCTTCCGCCTGCCGCCGTCGCGTCTGGCGCTCGATCCGGGCAATGTGGTGATGCTGGCGCATGACGGACGGGAGCTGGAGTTCCGGTTTGTCTCGGTCTCCGACGCCGAGGCGCGGGGCGTCGAGGCGGTGCGGCAGGATCGGGCCGTCTACGACCTGCCGCCCGGCGAGCCGCGACCGACGTCGCTGGCCCGCGCCGTCGTGTTCGGTTCGCCCGAGGTCGCGCTCCTCGACCTGCCACAGCTGCGCGAGGACCAGCCGGCTCATCGCCCGCTGATCGCCGCCCACGCGAGTCCCTGGCCGGGGGCGATGGCGGTCTGGCGCAGCCCCGGGGAGGACGGTTTCGAGGTGATCACCAGGGTCAGCGGCCGCGCCCGCATGGGCTTGCTGGTCGGCGACCTCTACGCCGGTCCCACCTCGCGCTTCGATCTCGGCAACGCGCTGATCGTCGATCTGCTCTCGGGCACGCTCGGCAGCGTGACCGATCTGGCACTGTTCGCTGGGGCCAACGCGCTCGCGGTGGAGAGCGCGCCGGGCATCTGGGAGGTGCTGCAGGCGGCCACCGCCGAGCTGATCGCGCCGGGGCGTTACCGGCTCACCCGGCTGCTGCGCGGCCAGCGCGGGACCGAGGGCGCAATGGCGAACCCGGCGGCGGCAGGATCGCGGGTCGTCGCGCTCGACGAGGCGCTGGCGGTGCTGCCGATCGCCGAGGCCGATCTCGGCCTGCCTGCGTCCTGGCGCATCGGTCCGGCGGCGCTGCCCTTCACCGACGAGACCTATGTCGCCGCCAGTTTCATGCCCGAGGGCGTCGGGCTGCGGCCGTTCTCGGTCGTCCACGTCGAGCAGCCGTGGCGCAAGGCGCGGAGCCCCGGCGATCTGACCATCCGCTGGACCCGGCGCTCGCGCGCGCTCGTGGCCGACAGCTGGACCGGGTCCGAGGTCCCGCTCGCCGAGGAGAGCGAGGCCTACGAGGTCGAGATCCTCGACGGGGCGGTAGTGGAGCGGCGACTGACCAGCAGCACGACCAGCGTCACCTACAACTCCGCCCATCAGATCGCCGACTGGGGCGCGCTGCTTGGTCCAGGCGACAGCCTCGCCATCCGCATCTTCCAACTCTCCGCCCGCGTCGGGCGGGGCGCGCCGAAACCCGCCACGCTTATCCTCTGAGGTCGGGCAATGCGTTCTGGCCGCACGGGTCGTTGCGGCTTAGCCTCCACCCATGAACTCGGACGACGAACACCGGATTACCGCGCAGCTTGCCAGACTGATGGCGGTGATCTGCGTGCGCAACAGCCGGCTCGAGGATCTGCACGCTGGTCGGTCGCCCGTCTCCCGCACCGGCAACGGCAACGGCAACGGCAACGGCAGCGACATCATCGTCAAGGATGGCGAGGGCAACCGCATTCCCTTGTCCGAGGTTGCGCGGATCGATGACGACGAGATGCGCGCGCTGATGCGCGAAATCGTGGACCGCCTCTACACGTTCCATATGCGGATCGACGATCCGCTGTTCCGGGCAGAGATCGAACGCTGGGCGGCGGCAACCGCGCATTGGGATGCGCCGAAGCCCGATGCGATCCTCTCGGCCATTCCGGCGGAAGCGCCAGCGCGCCGCTAGTCGCGACCCTCCCGAACGGCATCCAGGTCCATCCGTCGCCTGCACCGCAGGCGGCCCGTTCCCTCATGCGGAAACACGCCATGTCCGACAGCACCACCCATTTGCAGCTGCCGTATCTCGCCGCGGCGCAGGCCCAGAAGCACGTCACCCACAACGACGCGCTGCGGCTGCTCGACGCCATGGTCCAGCTCGCCGTGCTCGACCGGACCCGTACCGCGCCACCGGGCTCGCCCGCCGACGGCGACCGGCATATCGTGGCGTCGGGAGCGGCGGGGCTTTGGGCGGGCTGGGACCTCAACATCGCCTATTGGGTCGACGGCGCATGGACCCGGCTCGTGCCGCGCCCTGGATGGCTGGCGTGGATCGCGGCCGAGGCGGCCTTCGTCGGCTGGACCGGCGCGGCCTGGCAGGCGCTCGGCGCGCCGGTCGATGTCTCCGACGCCGTCTTCAGCCTCGTGCACGACGCCGATCCGACGAAGAAGGCGTTGTTCAACCTCTCCGGGCTCAGCACCGGGACGACCCGGACCTACAGCTTGCCGAACACCTCGAGCGAGCTGGCGATCCTAGCCGGCACGCAGACCTTCACCGGGGCGAATACCTTCTCCGGCACACTGACTGCCTCGGGCGCGACCGCGACCATCGGCACCGCCACGGGGACGGCCACCTACGGCGTCGGGACCGGAGCGACGGCGAGCG
>JANOEW010000507.1:0-4681 GCA_031413475.1 Amaricoccus sp. | reverse complement strand
GCAGGATCGAGGCGACCGATGTCGAAACCAGTCCCGAATGCAGCGCCGCGAGCGCGCCGATCCAGGACGTCACCACGATGCCGCCCATCAGGGACGCCGCCCGAGAGGGAACCTCATCCGCCGCGTCCACCGGCTCCGAACGCGCCGACGGCGCGGTGGTCCGCGTCATGGTCACCAGCACCACCGCGAGATTGAAGCCGATCGCGAGCACCGTGACGAAGCCGACCTGCAGCCCGTCGACCCGCAGCAGCAGCAGCTGTCCCAGCACCTGCGCGACGCCGGTGCACCAGGCGTAGGCCGACACGACCCTTCCGCGGATCGCGTCCGGGGTTGCCGCGTTGATCCAGCCGTCGCCCGCGGCGAAGATAGCCGCGATGCAGACCCCGGTCAGGAACCGCAGGAAAATCCAGAGCGCGACGGAAGAGGTCAGATCCGTGACGATCGCGAGGCTGGTGCAGACCGCGGCGGCGGCGGCGAACGCGCGGATGTAGCCCACCCGCAGGATGCGCGGCGGCTCGCTGAAGCACCCCAGCATGAAGCCCAGCGAATAGGCCGCGCCGAGGATCGCCACCGTCGAGTCGCTCGCGCCGCCCGCGAGCATCCGCAGCGGCAGCACCGTCATCATCGTGGCGTTGGCCAGCACCACGAGCGAAATCGCGAGAATGAGCGCCGAGAGCGAGGCGAGAATCTTCAGCATGACCTGCCCCCGTTGCCTGCGGAACGCTGCCACACGGCCTGCCATGCCGCAACCGCGCCCCTACGCCACAGCGCCCGCGCGCGCACAGGAGAACGCGGAATTGACCGCTATGGCCATCAGACCGTTGCGGCGAGGGCCTATTTCGGATAATGATAGGCGATTATAACGACTGGTCGTTTTTAGCCATCGGATTGCGAAGAAACCACGTCGCCGCCTGGGTTGGATGGCCTGTCCACCGCCCCGCGACGACCGCGATCGAATTGAACCTGCGCCTGCAGCGAGCCTGACGGAGGTCAAAATGTCGATCGTCGCCGCATCGGTCCCGGGTTCCGGACTTGCGCCGCTGTCGATCCCGCCTACCGGCCCGAAACCGGCCGACGCGCTGCGGTTCGTCGTGGGACTGCCGCCCGAGGTCGCCTTCGGCCGCGCCTGCGCGCATCTGATGACCCTCCCGGCCTTCGCCCGCGCGCCGTTCGGTCATATCGCGCGCTGCCTCGCCGGCCAGGTCAACCGCGGCCACTACGTCTTCGCGGCGCGCGGGCCGAAGACGGTCGGCTTCGCCGGCTGGGCGCTGACCACCGAGCCGCTGGCCGAGGCCTGGCTCGGCGGCACGCGCGGCTTCGCCGACGCCGAGGCCGCCGACGGCGACTGCGTCGTGCTCAACTTCTGGCAGGCCGGCGACGCCGAGGTGTCGCGCGGCCTCGCGGCGCATCTCGCCGAACGGCTGCCGGGCGCCCGCCGGCTCTATGCCCGGCGCCACTATGCGGACGGACGGATGCGCCCGGTGCGCCTGCGTCTCGGCCCCGCGACCTGACCCGAAACGATCGAGGAGGACGCCACCCCAGCCACACCGTTCAGGCCGTGCATTCCTAGTGAAACCGCATTCATTCCCTGGAGGGAATCAAAATGACCATCGTCAATGCATCCGGCGCGACCGAGGCGGTCGTCTTCATCGCAGGCAGCAACCAGATCGAATTCGACTTCCGCGACTTCGCCATCAATTCGAGCACGCAATATTCCTGGATCACCACCGGCGGCGACGACGTGCAGGTGACTGGATCGGGCATCGATTCGGCGGGCAACCCGCCGGCGTTCGGCCTCGCCACCGCGATCGACATCGACCTGTCGAACAACGGCTTCGCCAATCCCGACGTCGAGATCACCGGCATCACCCGGCCGGGGGCCTTCGGCCTCGTGTTCAGCACCGCCCGGCTGTCGGCCCTGGCCACGAGCGCGGTTGCTTTCTTCAACGAGATCATGGCGCTCAACGACACCGTGACCGGCAGCGCCTTCGCAGACACGCTGAAGGGGGGCGGCGGCGCCGACACCCTCAACGGGGGCAACGGCGACGACGACCTTTACGGCGAGGCGGGCAACGACACGATCATCGGCGGCTCGGGCGCCGACTTCCTGAACGGCGGGACCGGCGCCGACACGATGAGCGGCGGGCTCGGAAACGACGTCTTCATCGTCGACAGCGCCGGTGACTCGGCCATCGACACCTCGCCCTTCATTCTCGGCTCTGGCGTCGATCGCGTCGACGCGAGCGTCGACCACTCGCTCAGCGGCAACATCGAGAACCTGACCCTGACCGGGTCTGGTACCATCGACGGGACCGGCAACGCCCTGGCCAACGTGATCACCGGTAACTCCGGAAACAACGAACTCGACGGCGAGGCCGGCGCCGACACGCTCAACGGCGGCGATGGCAACGACGTGCTCGTCGGCGGATCCGGCGCCGACGTGCTGAACGGCGGCGTCGGCAACGACGTCATGAATGGCGGTGGGGCCAGCGACGTGCTGCGAGGCGGCGCCGGCGTCGACACGATGAATGGCGGCGGGGGCGCCGACATCTTCGACTTCGACTTCGTTACCGAATCCGGGCCGGCGGCGGCGACGCGTGACCTGATCCTCGGCTTCGACGGGCCGGGGGCGGCGGCGGGCGACGTGATCAACCTCGCGACCATCGACGCCAATCAGACCGCCGGGTCCCCGGGCAACCAGATGTTCGCCTTTCTGGGCTGGATCCAGAACCCGAACCCGCCGCCCACCGCGCCGGGCTCGGTCTGGCTGCGCAACGAGGCTGGTGAGACCATCGTCTACGCCAACGTCGACGGCGACTTCACGCCGGAGATGGCGATCCGCATCGCCGATGGCCCGGCCGTGACCGCGGCGATGTACGTCCCCGCCGACTTCGCGTTCTGACCTCGGGCCGAGGCGCGGCTCCCCGCCGCGCCTCGGTCCGACTTTTTCGGAAAACTCAAACGAAACAAGGGTCGGACCCTCGTTGCAACGTGCAACAGGCCTTTCACGCCCCTCCGAGCCGTGCCTTCCGCGCCGCCCGCAGCTTGGCGAAGTCGTCGCCGGCGTGGTAGCTCGACCGCGTCAGCGGCGTCGCAGAGACCATCAGGAAACCCTTGCCGTAGGCGGCCGTCTGGTAGGCGGCGAACTCCTCCGGCGTCACGAACCGCGCCACCGCATGGTGCCGCGGCGTCGGCTGCAGGTACTGGCCGATGGTCAGGAAATCCACGTCCGCCGCGCGCAGGTCGTCCATCACCTGCGCCACCGCCTGCCGGTCCTCGCCGAGGCCGACCATGATCCCGGACTTGGTGAACATCGCCGGGTCGAGCTCCTTGACCCGCTGCAGCAGCCGCAGCGAGTGGAAGTAGCGCGCCCCCGGCCGCACCTCGGGATAGAGACCGGGCACGGTCTCGAGGTTGTGGTTGAACACGTCCGGCCGCGCCGCCACCACCGCCTCGAGCGCAGACGGCGGGCGCTTCAGGAAATCCGGCGTCAGCACCTCGATCGTGGTCCCCGGGCACTTGCGCCGCACCGCCCGGATCGTCTGGGCGATATGCTCGGCGCCGCCGTCCGCGAGGTCGTCGCGGTCGACCGAGGTGATGACCACGTGGTTCAGCCCCAGCTTCTCCACCGCCACCGCCACGCGCCCCGGCTCGAAGGCGTCGAGCGCGTCCGGCCGCCCGGTCGCTACGTTGCAGAACGTGCAGCCGCGGGTGCAGATCTCGCCCATGATCATCATCGTGGCGTGGCCCTGCGACCAGCACTCGCCGACGTTGGGGCAGCCCGCCTCCTCGCAGACCGTCACCAGCCGGTTCTCCCGCAGGATGTCGCGGGTGCGCTTGTAGCCCTCCGAGTTCGGGGCCTTGACCCGGATCCAGTCGGGTTTGCGCAGGATCGGCGTCTCGGCCCGGTTCGCCTTCTCGGGGTGGCGCTGCGCCCGGTCGGTGATGTCGCGCGTGCTCATGTCGGTCCTCGGCACCCTAACGCTTCGAAATAGCGTGCCGCATCGGAAATGTCAGCGGCGTTCTGGGCACGTCGCCGAGGCGTTCCGTCGGCGTGGTCGGTTGCGCGGCGTCCGGCTACCCGAGCGCGGGGATCGGCGCCGCCTCCGCCGCCCGATCCTCCGCCGGCCGCGGCGCGACGCCAAGCGCGTGGCCGATCTCGGCCCGGCCAGCCTGCGCCAGCAGTTCGGCGATCTCCACGAACCAGCCGTCGTCGACCGACAGCCGCCGCCGCACCAGCGCGATCGTGCGCCGCGGTTCGGGCGCGGCGAAGCGCATCACCGCCAGCCGCGGCGCCGCCGCCGCCTCGATCCGAAGCGCGAGTTCGGGCACGAAGGTCATGCCGAACCCCGCCTCCACCAGCCGGCACAGCGTCGAGAGCGACGACGCCCGCATGTCCACCCGCGTCGCCGCCCGCGACAGCGCGCAGGCCGCCAGCGTCTGCTCGGCCAGGCAATGCCCGTCGTCGAGCAACAGCAGCCGCTCGGGCTCCATCTCCTCGGGCCGCAACCGCACCGCGCGCAGGCTCGCGACCTGCGCCTCGGACCCGGCGAGCAGGAAGCGGTCCTCGAACAGCGGCAGCGCCGCCAGATCGCCCACGGCCGGCAGCGCGAGCACGGCCGCGTCGAGCACCCCGGTCTCGAGCTCGTCGATCAACGTCCGGGTCTGCGCCTCGCGCACC
>JANOEW010000506.1:0-1520 GCA_031413475.1 Amaricoccus sp. | reverse complement strand
CGCCACCTCACGGGCCGCCTCGATGCTCGCGAACATCGAGGCCGGATTCGCGTTGTAGGCGTCGTCGATCACGATGACGCCGTCGGAGGCGGTCGTTGGCGACATGCGACCCGGCTCGCGGATGGACGCGTCGCCGAGCACCTTCGACGCGACGTCGGACGCAGGACAACCCACGGGCGAGATTCGAGGGCAAGATCGAGGGCGACTGTGTCTGGCCGATGCGTGGGACGCAGGGGCACGGCTTCGACCCGATGTTCCGACCCGCCGGCCGAGACCTTACCTTCGGCGAAATGGACCGCTGGGAAAAGAACCGCCTCAGCCACCGCGGCGACGCATTCGCCGCATTCACGGCGGCCTGCCTTGGCTGACGGCCGCGCCGGCGAGGACTGGCGCGCGGGCGCGTTCGGGGTCTATGTCCACTGGCCGTTCTGCGCCGCGAAATGCCCGTATTGTGACTTCAACAGCCATGTCCGGACCGGGGTCGATGCGGATCGCTGGCGTCGGGCGCTGGTCGCCCAAATCCTCGCGGCCGCGGCCGAAGTTCCGGATCGGGAGGTCGATTCGATCTTTTTCGGCGGCGGCACCCCGAGCCTGATGCCGCCCGAGACCGTCGCGGCGGTGATAGAGGCGGTCGCCGCCGGCTGGCGACTGCGGCCTGACGCCGAGATCACGCTTGAGGCGAACCCCACCTCGGCCGAAGCGGGCCGGTTTCGTGCCTATGCGGGCGCTGGCGTGACGCGATTGTCGATGGGGGTGCAGGCGCTGCGCGACCGGGATCTCCGCGCGCTCGGGCGACTGCACACGGCGGCCGAGGCGCGGGCGGCGTTCGATCTCGCGCGGGCGGCGTTCGGGCAGGTGAGCTTCGACCTGATCTACGCGCGGCAGGGCCAGAGCCTTGCCGCGTGGCGCGCCGAACTCGGCGAAGCGTTGGAGCTCGCCGTCGATCACCTGTCGCTCTACCAGCTCACGATCGAGCCCGGGACGCGCTTCGGCGATCTCGCGGCGCGCGGTCGGCTGCGCGGGTTGCCCGACGAAGGCCGCTCGGCCGACCTCTATCGGTGTACGCAGGACCTCTGCGATCAAGCAGGACTGCCGGCATACGAGGTCTCGAACCACGCCCGGCCCGGCGCGGAGAGCCGGCACAACCTGATCTACTGGCGCTATGGCGACTATGTCGGCGTGGGGCCGGGCGCACACGGCCGGCTGACGATCGGCGGCGATCGCCTTGCGATCGAATCGATCGCGAACCCCGAGGCCTGGCTTGAGGCCGCGGAGCGGGAGACGGGCGCGGCGACCCGGCGCGCGGCCGTCGTGCCGGCGGAGCAGGCGGTGGAGATGCTGCTGATGGGGATGCGGCTGCGCGAGGGAATCGACCTCGATCGTTATGCGGTTCTTGCCGGCCACCGCCTGCCCGAAGACGCGATCGGGGCATTGGCCGGAATGGGCTTCGTGGCCCGGGATGGCGCGCGGCTGCGCGCGACGGACGCGGGGCGCCCCGTGCTGAACGCGGTCATAGCAAG
>JANOEW010000505.1:0-3675 GCA_031413475.1 Amaricoccus sp. | reverse complement strand
GGGCGATGCCGCAGGTTGGCAAAGGATTGGGAGCGATCGCTGGAAAGCTCAACGGCCTGGACCCTGATCGCAAGCGTCAGGCTCATGACACGGCGTCTCGCAAGATACTGCGATTTCGCATGAACTTTTGAATCGGGCTCTCAAGCTCCGCGACGTGTAGCGCATGTCCGACGACGAGGCGTTTCAGGCGTTCGCGGCGATCCGCTTTGCGGAAAACGGCGGGGAAGCGTTCTGCCCGGAGCTCACGCCCCGAGTCGGCGCCCGCGCAGCGCCGCCACCCACCGGCGCAGGCGGCCGGCCCGGGTGTCGTCCGCCTCGAGCTGGCGCAGGATCGCCTCGTCCGGATCGACCTGCAGCAGTTCGTCGAGCTGCAGCCCGACGCTGGAGACCCGGCCAGACTCGATCCGGCGCACCACCATCCGTCCGCCCGGGATCGCGAGGCTGGCGTCGAGCGCGGGCTTGCCGCCCAGGCGCTCGGTGATCCAGTCGGCCACCGTCCGCGCCGGCTCGGGGGCGCCGACGTCGATCTCGTAGAACCGCGCGACCTCGCCAATCGGGGTCCCGCCGCGGATCGGCAGCTCGCCGAACAGCAGGCCGAGCCGGCGGGCGACGTCGCGGCTCTCGCGGAACAGGCTGTCGAGGCGGGCGAGCCGCTCGCGCGGGGTCAGGAAATAGGCGTAGTCCCCCGGCTGGAGGTGCCCCGCCGACGCGCCGTCGAGAATGTGCCCCTTGCGCACCAGCATCAGCAACCGCGCGAACGACGGCAGGCGGGAGAGGCCGAGGATCACCGAATCGGCGGTGACCGGATATCCGGCAATCTCTTGCTCGGTCTGGCCGGGGATGTCGATCTCGACCCGGCTGGAGTTCGGCAGCCACTGGCGCAGCGCCACACCCAGCCGCCGCGCCGCCCAGGTCAGGGTCGAACCCTGGACGAGCAGCGACAGAAGGACCACGAAGAAGGCGATGTTGAAGAAGGCGCCGGCGTTCGGCACGCCCGCCAGCGTCGGGATCGCGGCGAGGAAGATCGAGACCGCGCCCCGCAGCCCCACCCAGGAGACGAACAGCTTCTCGCGGGTGGAGAAGCCGAACGGCGACAGGCAGAGCCAGACCGCGAGCGGACGCGCGACCAGGGTAAGCGCCAGCGCCACGATCAGACCCTGCGGCGCGTAGCTCCACAGCTGGGTCGGCGTCACCAGCAGCCCGAGCACGAGGAACATCACGATCTGGCACAGCCAGGTCATCGCGTCGTGAAAGCCGACGATCGAGGGATAGGCCCGGGTCGGGCGGTTCGCCATCACCAGCCCCGCGATGTAGACCGCGAGCAGACCGCTGCCGCCGATCAGCGCGGTCAGCGCCGAGATCAGGATGGCGCCGGCGACGGTGAACAGCGGATGCAGCCCGCCCGGCATGTTCAGCCGGTTGAGCACCCCGACCAGCGCCAGGCCGCCCAGCGTTCCGGTCGCCGCGCCGATCGCCGCCTCCTGAGCCAGTTCGACCGCGAGATGCCAGCCCGAAGTCTGGCCGCCGGCGAGGATGAATTCGGTGAGCGCGATCACCAGGAACACCGCGATCGGGTCGTTGCTGCCGGACTCGATCTCGAGCGTCGAGTTCACCCGGCTGGTCAGCCGCAGGCCGCCGGTGCGCAAGAGGAAGAACACCGCCGCCGCGTCGGTCGGGCCGATGATCGCGCCGAGCAGCAGCGCCTCGACCGGCGCGAGGTCGAGCACGGCCCAGGCCGCGAGGCCCGAGATCGCCGCCGTCAGCATCACGCCGACCGTCGCCATCAGCATCGAGGGCGCGAGCACGCCGCGGAACACCGACAGCCGGGTGCGCAGGCCGCCGTCGAACAGGATCACCGACAGCGCGACCGAACCGACGAGATAGGTGACCGCGTAGTTGTCGAACTCGATCCCGCCGGGGCCGTCCTCGCCGGCGAGCATTCCGACCACGAGGAAGACGAGCAGCAGCGGCGCGCCGAACCGGGTGGCGATCAGGCTCGAGAAGATGCCGAGCACCACCAGCAGCGCCCCGACGAAAATGGCGGTGTTGACGAGGTCGAGGCCGGCCATCGCGGTCGCTGCTCCCGCCGGGTATGGGAATGCAGACGGCCGTCGCCGCCGCTGCCATGCGCCAGTATCGCGAGCGCGCGGGCGTGGCGCAAGCGCGCTTCGGTCGGGCGTTTATCGGGCGTGACCGGGCGTCCCGCCGCGGATCCGGCTCAAGCCGCGATCCGAAGACCCCGCGGTCGCGCGACGGGTCGCGCCTCGGCGCGCGCCGCAGCGGTCGCGGCGCTTGCCGACAGCGCCGCCCTGCCGCATTCTGACGCTCATCCCGCTGTCCTGCCGGAAGGCCTGCCCCATGCGCTCCCTGCTGATCGCCGCCCTCGCGCTGCTGCCGCTGCCCGTCCTCGCCGAACTGCCCGACCTCGGCGGCCGCGAGGTCACGATCGTCACCGAGAACGCCTACCCGCCGCTGCAGTTCGTGGCCCCCGGCGGCGGCGAGCCGATCGGCTGGGAATACGACGCCATGGCCGAGATCGCGAAGCGGCTCAACATGACCGTCGTCTACACGAACACCAGCTGGGACGCGATGATCCCCGCCGTGTCCGAGGGCCAGTACGACATCGGCATGACCGGCATCACCATCCGCGACGACCGGGCCGAGCAGGTGGATTTCTCCGAGCCTTACATGCGCTCGGAGATGTTCATGCTGGTGCGCGCCGACGAGGACCGCTTCGCCGACGCCGCCGGATTCATCGCGCTGGACGACGGGCTGGTGGGGGCGCAGGCGGGCACCACGCCGTTCTACGTCGCGGTCTACGACCTGCTCGACGGCGACGAGGCGAACCCGCGGATCAAGCTGTTCGAGACCTTCGGCGCTTCGGTGCAGGCGCTGCGCTCGGGCGACGTCGACGTGGTGCTGACCGACGGCACCGCCGGCCAGGGCTACGTGCGGGCGAACCCCGACGCGTTCAAGATCGTCGGCGAGCCGATGGGCGCCGAAGACTTCGGCTTCATCTTCCCCAAGGGCTCGGACCTCGTCGCGCCGGTGAACGCCGCCATCGCCGAGCTGCGCGCCGACGGCACGCTCGACACGCTGAACACCAGGTGGTTCCTCGACTACGAGTTCGGGCAGTAGCGAGCCGGGATGCCCCCCCGCGGGACCGGGGCGCGCACCGAGTTTCCCTGGTGGTTGCTCGCTGCGGCGCTGATCGGCGCGGCGCTCGCCTGGAACATCGCCCACGACCCGGTCTACGCCCGGATCGCAGCCACGCTCTGGAAAGGCGTGGGCGTCACGATCTTCGTCACGCTCACGGCGTTCGGGCTCGCCGCGGCGTTCGGGCTGCTGCTCGCCGTCGCCGTGCTGTCGCGCGTGACCGTGCTGCGCCAGGCCGCCCGCTTCTACATCGAGATCGTGCGCGGCGTGCCGATCCTGGTGCTGTTGTTCTACATCGCCTTCGTCGGCGCGCCCGCGCTGGTCGCCGGCTGGAACGCCGTCGCCGAGCCGCTCGGCCTCGGGACGATCCGGACCCGCGACCTGTCGCTGCTGTGGCGGGCGATCCTGGCGCTGTCGATCGGATATTCGGCGTTCATCGCCGAGGTGTTCCGCGCCGGGATCCAGTCGGTCGACCGGGGCCAGGTGGAAGCGGCCAAGGCGCTCGGCCTCGGCGGCTGG
>JANOEW010000504.1:0-3589 GCA_031413475.1 Amaricoccus sp. | reverse complement strand
GGGCGCAGACACTTTCGGGGGCGGCTTTCGACGCCGAAACGGCTCGTCAGCCCACCGAGTCGAGTCTCGGCTTGCGGGCGGATATCTCCTCCCAGGCGGCGTTGATCGCGGCGAGGCGGGCGTTGGCGAGGGTGACGCTCTCGGGCGGCAGGCCGCGGGCGATCATCCGGTCGGGGTGGTTCTCGCGCACCAGGGTCCGCCAGCGCGTGCGGATGGCGGCGAGGTCGGCGTCGCGCGGCACGCCGAGCACACGCCAAGGGTCGTGCGCTCCACCAGCGACGTGGCGCGCCTCGACGCAGGCGAAGGCCTGGGGGGCGATCTCGAATATCTCGGCGACGCGGCGCAGGAAGCCCTCCTCGGCTTCGTGATAGCCGCCGTCGGCCACCGCGATGTGGAAGAGGCCCTCGAGGATGTCCTCGAGCACACGCGGCCGGCGGCGGAACATGCGGGCGATGCGCGCGGCGTAGGCGTCGAAGCCGGCGATGTCCTGGCGGGCGAGATTGAAGACACGCGCGGCGGCCGCCTCGTCCTCGGGCGCGATCTGAAAGACCTGGCGGAAGGCGGCGACCTCGACCGGGTTCACCCGACCGTCGGCCTTGGCCATCTTGGCCCCTAGGCTGACCACGGCGATGGTGAAGGCGACGCTGCGTTCGGGACGCACGTCCCGGCGGTCGAACAGCGCGATTAGGCCTTCGCCTTGGGCAAGCAGGCCGGCGATCGCGTCGGAGATGCGGGTCCAGATCGACATGCACACAGCGTAGCAAGCCAGCGGACGGCGCGGAAACGGAAATCGCGAGCGTCGGATTCGCCGCCGCATCGGACCAGCGCTCGAACCCGCGCCCGACCTCGTTGGATGCAAACGGCGTTAGCGATGCCACGGATCGCGCTGGTGGCGCGGATCGGCGGCGGCCCGGCCACGGCGATGCCGCTTGCATCTTCGGATCGGGCATGGCTGGTAAATGGCATTCTCACCCCTTCGGCGGTCACGGTGCGGCCCTTCGGGTTCGCGCCGGAGCGGGGCAAAGCGGGAAAACGCGATGTGGGACTTCTGGATCGACCGTGGCGGCACGTTCACCGACATCGTCGCGCGCGATCCCGAGCGGCGGCTGCGCCGGGCGAAGCTGCTGTCGGAGAACCCCGAACGCTACGCGGACGCGGCGCTGCAGGGCATCCGCGACTTCCTCGGGCTGGCGGCGGATACGCCGATCCCCGCGGCGCGGGTCGCCTCGGTCAAGATGGGCACCACGGTCGCGACCAACGCGCTCCTGGAACGCAAGGGCGAGCCGGTCGTGCTGGTGACCACGCAGGGCCTGGGCGAGCAGCTGCGGCTCGCCTACCAGCACCGGCCGCGGCTGTTCGACCGCCACATCGTCCTGCCCCGGATGCTCTATCGCCCGGTGATCGAGGCGCGCGAGCGGGTGCGGGCCGACGGGACGGTGGAGGTTCCGCTGGACGAGGGACATCTGGCGGCGGCGCTGGCCGAGGCGAAGGCTGGCGGGCTGAACGCCTGCGCCATCGTGTTCGTGCACGGCTACCGCCACCGGGGGCACGAGGCGACGGCGGGGGAGATCGCGCGGGCGGCAGGCTTCGCGCAGGTCTCGGTCAGCCACGAGGTCGCGCCGCTGATGAAGATGGTCAGCCGCGGCGACACCACGGTGGTCGACGCGTATCTGACGCCGATCCTGCGGCGCTATGTCGACCGCGTTGCGGAGGCCTTCGACGGGGACATGGGCGGCAAGCTGATGTTCATGCAGTCCTCCGGCGGGCTGACCGGCGCGCGGCGGTTCCAGGGCAAGGACGCGATCCTGTCGGGGCCAGCGGGCGGCGTGGTCGGAGCGGTGCGGACCAGCGCGATCGCGGGGCAGGGGCGGATCATCGGCTTCGACATGGGCGGCACCTCGACGGACGTGTGTCACTTCGTCGGTGAGTTCGAGCGGGTGCTGTCGACCGAAATCGCCGGGGTGCGGATCACCGCGCCGATGATGAACATCCATACCGTGGCCGCGGGGGGCGGCAGCCTGCTGAACTACGACGGCGCACGGATGCGGGTGGGGCCGGAGAGCGGCGGCGCCGATCCGGGGCCGGCCTGCTACGGGCGCGGCGGGCCGCTGGCGGTGACCGACGCCAATGTCGTGACCGGGCGGCTGCGGCCGGAATACTTTCCGGCGATCTTCGGCCCGGGGGGCGACCAGCGGCTCGACGGTGCGGCGACATGGGCGAAGTTCGAAGCGCTGGCCGCCGAAATCGGCCAACCGACGGAAGTGGTCGCCGAGGGCTTTCTGCGAATCGCGGTCGAGAACATGGCCAACGCGATCAAGAAGATCAGCGTGCAGCGGGGCTACGACGTCACCGGGTATTGCCTGACGGTGTTCGGCGGCGCCGGGGCGCAGCACGCCTGCGCCATTGCGGACACGCTCGGGATGACGACCTGCCTGATCCATCCGATGGCGTCGCTGCTGTCGGCCTACGGCATGGGGCTCGCGGACATCCGGGCGTCGCGGACCGAAAGCGTGGAGGCGGACCTCGACGCCGGTGCGCGGCTGGCGGCGGCGGCGCGGCTCGACGGGCTCGGGGTGGCGGCGCTGGGCGAGGTCGAGGCGCAGGGCGTGCCGGAACGGGCGATCCGCCTGCGCCAGACGCTGCATCTGAAGGTGAAGGGGACCGACACCGCGCTGCCGATCGCCTTCGGCGATTTCGCGACGATGCTGTCGGAGTTCGCGGCGGCGCATCGCGCGCGGTTCGGGTTCGATCCGGGCGAAGCCGCGCTGGTAATCCACGCCGTCGAGGTCGAGGCGGTGGGCGAGGCGGCCGACCTGACCGAAACCGAGGTCGAGACGACCGAGCGCGACGAGGCGGAGCAGGCGACGGCGCGGGTCGCCCCGGTGTTCGTCGGCGGCGAATGGCGCGACGCGCGCTTCGTGCTGCGCGACGCGCTGCGGCCTGGGGACAGCCTGACGGGACCCGCGGTGCTGGTCGAGCCGCACACCTCGATCCTGATCGAGCCGGGCTGGCGCGCGCGGATCACCGGCCACGACCACGTGCTGCTGCGGCGGATCGCGCCGCGGGACGCGCGAGGGGCGGCGGGGACCGCTGCCGATCCGGTGCTGCTCGAGGTGTTCAACAACCTCTACATGTCGATCGCCGAGCAGATGGGGGCGGTGCTGGAGAACACCGCGGCCAGCGTAACGATCAAGGAGCGGCTGGATTTTTCCTGCGCGGTGTTCGACGCGGCGGGCGATCTGATCGCCAACGCGCCGCACATGCCGGTGCATCTCGGCTCGATGGGCGCGAGCGTGAAGGCGGTGGTGGCGCAGAACCCCGGCATGCGGCCGGGGGACGTGTTTTGCCTGAACGCGCCCTACAACGGCGGCACGCATCTGCCGGACATCACCGTGGTGGCGCCGGTCTGGGACAAGGCCGGCGCGCGGGTGCTGTTCTTCACCGCGGCGCGTGGGCACCACACCGACGTCGGCGGGCTGACGCCGGGGTCGATGCCGCCTGACAGCCGGACGATCCACGACGAGGGCGCCTACATCGACAACTGGACGCTGGTCGAGCGCGGGCGGTTCCGCGAGGCCGAGACCAAGGC
>JANOEW010000503.1:0-5035 GCA_031413475.1 Amaricoccus sp. | reverse complement strand
GCGCCGCGCGGGTGTTGGGGCGCCGCGGCGCACCGCGGCGCAACCAGTCGGCGCCATAGCCCGACAGCGCGCAGGCGGCCCCCGCGGTTTCGCGCCCCGCCCCGCCGAAGGCGATCGACCCGTCCTCGTAGGTCAGCGCAGGAGAGATCAGTCCGGGCTCGGGCAGGGCGGCCGCTTCGGCGCGCAGCCGCGCGAGCCAGCCCGGGGTCTTCGGCAACGCCGCCGGCGACCAGCACAGCACCTCGTCGGCGTCGGTCGCGGCGACGCCGAGGTCGAGCTGCGCCGCGACGCCGTCGTGATCCGCGGCCAGCGAAAGGCTGCCGCCGAGGCCGTAGAACTCGAAGGCCGGTCCGAGCCGCGCCAGCGCCTCGGCCCCGTGCGCGCGAGGCGCCACCAGCGCGAGCTCGAGCATGGCAGCCTCGGGCGCGCCGGCGAGCAGGGCGAGCATCGGCTGCACTTCGGCAAAGCTGCGGAACGGGATCACCGCCGCCGTGGTGCGCCCGTCGGCCGCCGCGCCGAGCCGGATCGGCCGGCTGCGGGCGGCGACGCGGCGCGACGTCGGTGGCACGCCGGCGAGAAAGGGCGCGAGGTGGTCCTCGACGATGCGCGCCAGTTCGGGCTCGGCCGGAGCGAGCGCGTTCAGGATCTGCGGCAGCCGCTCGGCGCTGTCGAACGGCGTCGCCGCGACCGGCCGAAACAGGCAGCTGCCGTCGTCGAGCACGAGCTCGAGATAGAGCTGGGCCGCGTCGATCTGATCTAGTCGCGCGGCGGTATGCGCCACGAAGCCGTGCATCGCCTCGCGGACGTCGAGCAGCGGCGCGAAGCGCGGGTCGGATGCGAAGCCCTGGGTCAGGTCCGGTCGGGGCAGCGGGCACCAGCCCGCGTCGAGCCGAGCGTAGAGGTTCGCGGTACTCTTGAGCAGCACACGCTCAACAAGGCGCAGCGGGTCTAGCAGCCAGCCGAGCACCAGCAGCGCGCCGTCCGGCGCCCGCAGCACCGTGTCGAGCGCCGCCGCGATCGGCGCCGTGGCCCCCGTAAGCGTGTCGACGCCGCCGAAGCGTGGCCGGCAGACCCGCCGGAACGCCGCGAAGGTGGCGTCGGGCGCGCGCAGCCGCCCCAGCATCTGGCCGAGATGCGCCGTCGCCGGCGCGCCGTCCAGAATCAGCGCGCCACGCACGACATCGAGCCGCAGCAGCCGGCCGGCCTTCTCGAAGATCAGCGCCTCGACGGCGTCCGGCGCCTCGCCCCGCCAGAACTTGGCGAACAGGCACACGCCCTGGGCGGGCGCGAGGATGTCGTCGCGCGTGAACCCCGCCACCTCGACTGCGCCGTCGGACAGCTCGGCGTCCACCATGGCCAGGGTCGCCGATCCAGCCGCCAGCGACATCGACCAGCCCTGGGCGAACAGCCCGCCGGTATCGGGCGCGCCGACGATCTCGATGAAGCCGTCGCGATCGGCCGCCGCCGCCGCCAGCGTCCGCACGAAGGCGCGGTTGGCCTGCGCCTGAGGCGAATCGGCCGGATCACCGGCGGTCAGGCGCTCGGCGAGGAACCCGATCACGCCGCGGCCCGCGCCGCCGGCGCGGCGGACCATGTCCGCGAGCGGCTCCGGCGCGACGTCGAGCCGGGGTCCGGCGGCGAAGCGCCAGCGCTCGCGACCGGCCGGGCCGCGGATCTCAGCGCCGGCTGCGGGGACCGTGTCGAGGACCGCAACCCCACTCCAGGCACCGGCTCCGTGATCCCCCGCCGGCCAGCAATGCGCCGTCCAGGGCGACGAGGTCTGATCCTGATCCAGCCAACCCGATTGCGGTGGGCAGACCGTCGCGCCCTCGAAGAAGACGATGGCGCGCCCGCCGCGCAGCAGGATCGCGCGCGTCGCGGGCAGGTCGCGCGACACGACCTCGCGCGGGAGGTCCGATCCGTCGGCGGGGGTCATGCCGGCGCCCGATGGCGCAGGCGCTGGTAGATCGCCAGATGCGAGTCGACGAAGGCGTCGTGGTCCGCAACGGGCGCGGCGCCCGCGAGCCGCGCCCAGAGCGCGGGGTCGGCGGCGGCGGCCATGGTCTCGGCCAGCGCCGCGGCGTCGCCCGGCGGGGAATGCAGCCCGGTGACGCCGTGCTCGACCATCTCGGCCATGCCGCCGATCCCCGAGCAGATCACTGGCCGGCCGGCGGCGCGCGCCTCGGCGATCACCAGCGGCGCGTTCTCCCACCAGATCGACGGGGCCACGATCCAGTCGGCGCGGCGCATCAGCGGGACCACGTCGTCGCGATGGTAGGGGCCGTGGTGCGAGGCGACCGGCGCGGCCGCCGCGAGCCCGGTGGCGAACTCCGCCCGGAAGGCGTCGTCAGCCCAGCCAAGGCCGCCGTGCAACGCGACGCTCAGGTCGAACCCCTCGTCCTTCAGCCGCGCCGCGGCGTCGAGCAGCACCAGGACGCCCTTTCGACGGGCGATGTTGCTGAAGAAGGCGAACCGGTCGCGCCGTGACCGACGCCGCCCGACCGGCTCGGCGCCGGCAGCGGCGTCCGGCCGGGCGACCGCGTTCGGCACGACCCGGATGCGCCCGGGCTCGAGGCCCCACTCCAGGAAGCGCTCGCGCAGGAAGGCGCTCGGCGCAACGAACAGATCGACCGCGGCGATCAGGGCGGTCAGCTGCGCCCGGCGCAGCGCGTGGCGGGCGGCGGCGTGTTCGGGAAAGCAGCGCCGGCAGCCGTCCGGGCTGGCCCCGCGGCAGCGCGCCCCCGCGTCCGTGGTCAGCAGCAGGCCGTCGTTGGCGCAGATCAGTTGATAGTCGTGCAGCGTCATCACGATCCGGCACGTCGGCGCCAGCCGGCGCAGCGCCGGCACGATCTCCGCGCCGATCCGGTCGAGCCCGTGCAGATGCACGACCTCCGGTCGCACCGCGGCCAGCGCCCGCCTGAGCGAGTCGAGCCAGCCGGCGCCGTCGAGCCGCGCCATCGTGAACCGGTCATAGGCGCCGGTCTGCAGCACCAGATCGTCGCCGTGCGCCCCGAGCGCACCGGGCACGCCGTGCGGCCGGTGCAGCGAGGTGGCGGCGACCAGAAGCCGCGCCGTCGTCCCCGGCCGGGCGTCGAGCGCGCGCGCCAGGTCGTGGGCGACGATCTCCGAGCCTCCCGGCGTCCAGTCCGGGTGGTCGTGGGCGATCTGCAGAATTCTTATCGCGCGCATGAGTCCCGGTCTACGCCGCCGAGGCTGAAGGAACCCTTGACGAGATCGCAAAGCACCACGTCGTCCGCCGCCGCGCCCAGCGGATCGCCGAGCCGGGCGCCGTAGCGCACGAACCGCGCTCCGATCAGCGTCGCCACGCGGCTGCCCTCGCCGTTCAGCCGGTGCACGGTCGCCGCGAGCAGCACGTCCGGGTTGGGGTGCCACATCGGCAGGTCGAGCAGGCGGTCCGCCGCCGCCCGGGTCAGCCCGACGCAGTCGGCGGTCACGAGGTCGGTCCGCACCGAGGCCGCGCGCGGCAGGTCCACCGCGGGCAGGCCGACATGCCGGCGCACGATCGCCGCCGCCGCGTCCGGGCGCGTGCGGATCGCGCCGCCGGCATCGATCACCGCGCCGGCGTGGTCGAGCAGCGTGCCGCCGAGAATCGGTCGCCGCACCCCGAGCCGCCGCGTCCAGGGCGCCAGCCAACCGCGCCCCGCCGGCAGCACGTCCGCGCCGAGGAGCAGCACCGTGCGGCCGCGCGCGTGCGTCAGCCCGGCGCGCACCCCGTCCGCGGCGCAGGCCCCGCGATCGAGCACCAGCAACCGGTGCGGCACGCCGAAGACCGCGCTGGCATGGGCGATCGCCGCCCGCGCCGCCGCCGCCAGCGGCCCCTCGGCCACATGACAGAGGATCTCGGCGCCGCGCGCGCCGGGTTCCGCGACGACCATGGCCGCGCGGGCCCGAATCATCTCGAGGCAGTCGCCGACGCCCGCGACCAGGCTGATCGAGACACGCCCGCGCGGCGTCCCGAACGCCTCGCTCCGAACCGCGCCATCCGGACGCTCCATCTCCAGCCGCGCTTGGCCCAGGCCCGCCGCCGCGTCCCGGTCCGCCGCCGGCGCGAAGCCGATCGGCGCCGCGCCGCCGAACGTCGCCAGCGCGGCCTCGTGCACGGTGCGGACGCGGCCCGACCGATGCACCAGCCGCAACCGGCACCGGTCGTCGATCGCCGAGCGTCGGTCCAGCGCCACGTAGCCCGCGCGCAGCCGGCCGCCCGCCGCGTCGCGCCGATCCATCGCCACATCGACCGCCGCGCCGCCGCGCTCGATGCGCACCGCCGCAACGAGATCGTGCGGATCAGCGAGATCGAGCGCGAACAGCACGCCCCGAGGCGTCCCGGCGAGGCAAGCGACCCCCAACGCGGGCGGCGGGCTCGCCGCGTGACGCAGTTCGCGCGCCGTCGCGGCGGCGGCCGGATCGGTCAAGGCGGCGGCCTCGACCAGCGGCAGCGCCCAGCGTCGCGTCGCGGCGTCCTGCCGGCCCAGCCAGGCCGCCATCGGTCGCGGCGTCGCCGCGGCGTCCGGCGCGCGCAGCTGCAGCGTCCGTTCGCCGAGCCCGATCACCGTCGCGCCAACCGGCAGACGCGCCGGGCTATGCAGGTGCAGCAGGCTCGCGCTTTGCTGCCGCTCGACCGACGCGCCGCCGCCCAGCCGCACGGCGCCGGCCTCGGTCAGCACCACGAAGTCGCCGAGCGCGGCCGCGTCCAGGTCCGGCGGCATCCGGTAGCTGACGACCCCGCCCGACGTCCCGATCGGGCACCACGAGGCCGCCGCGACCGGCGCGGCGCCGAGCAGGTCGAGCAGCCGGCGTGCGGCGCGGCCGAACGCGCCGGCGGCCCCGACGCCGAAGACCGACGGCCCGGTGGTGAGAAAAAGCCTGAGAAGTCGCCGCCGCCCGGCATCGCTCAGCCCGTCGACCAGGCCTGCGGCGTCGGTCAGGGGCGACTGGAGCCAGTCGGGGTCGATCGCGGCCGCGGGCCGGCCGACGAGCGCCAGTAGGATCGAGCGGCCGAGCAGAGTCTCGGCCC
>JANOEW010000502.1:0-3878 GCA_031413475.1 Amaricoccus sp. | reverse complement strand
GCAAGGACGTCGAGTTCAAGGTCGACGTCAATCGCACCACCGGCCAGTACTCGGTGAGTGCCAGCGAGCTGCTGGAGATCAAGGTCCGCGCCGCGGCGCTGTTTGCCGGCGTGTCGGCGCAAGGCCTGGTCGACCACATGCAGCCGCGCGCGGCGGTGGCCGCTGCTGCCGCGGCCCCCGCCGCAGCCGCAAGACCCGACGCCCCCCCCCGGGGGCGCAAGGGACGCCGCTGAAGACGATGCAGCCTGTCAGGTGATCACGCTGGGCGCGTCGCGCCCGCTGCGCTGGCGGATGCCGGCCAGGCGGTCGGCCAGCGCGATCAGGTCGGCCAGCGCGGCCTGGGTTTCCAGGCCGTGGCGCGCCGGGTCGCCTTCGAAACGCTCGAGGTAAACGCGCAGCGTCGCGCCCGAGGTGCCGGTGCCAGACAGGCGGAACACCACCCGGCTGCCACCCTCGAACAGGATGCGGATCCCCTGATGCCGGCTCTCCGAGCCGTCCACCGGATCGAGATAGGCGAAGTCGTCCGCCGCAGCCACGGTCAGGCCGGCGACCTCGGCGCCCGGCAGCGCCTTCAGCCGGTCGCGCAGCGCGGCGACCAGCCCATTCGCCGCCTCGGTCTCGATCCCCTCGTAGTCGTGCCGCGCATAGAAGTTTCGCCCGTACTCCGCCCAGTGCGCCTCCAGGATCGCCTTGGCGCTCTGCTTGCGCGCCGCAAGGACGTTGAGCCACAGCAGCACGGCCCACAGCCCGTCCTTCTCGCGTACATGGTTCGAGCCGGTGCCCGCACTCTCCTCGCCGCAGATCGTCGCCATGCCGGCGTCGAGCAGGTTGCCGAAGAACTTCCACCCCGTCGGCGTCTCGTAGAGCTCGACGCCCAGCGTCCCCGCTACCCGGTCCGCCGCCCCGCTGGTCGGCATCGACCGCGCGATGCCGGCGAGCCCAGCGGAATAGCCGGGCGCCAGATGTGCGTTCGCCGCCAGCACCGCGAGCGAATCCGAGGGCGTCACGAAGATCCCGCGCCCGATGATCAGGTTGCGATCGCCGTCGCCGTCCGAGGCCGCGCCGAAGTCGGGCGCATCGTCGCCCATCATCCGGTCGTAAAGCTCCTTCGCGTGCACCAGATTCGGGTCCGGGTGATGCCCGCCGAAGTCGGGCAGCGGCGTCGCGTTCATCACCGTGCCGACCGGCGCCCCGAGCCGCGTCTCGAGGATCGCCTGGGCGTAGGGGCCGGTGACCGCGGACATCGCGTCGAAGGCCATGCGGAAGCCGCCCTTGAACATCGCGGCGATCGCGTCGAAGTCGAACAGCGTCTCCATCAGCGCCGCATAGTCGGCGACCGGGTCGATCATCTCGACCGTCATGCCCGCCAGGTCCGCGGTCCCGATCTTGTCGAGATCGACGTCCGGCGCTTCGACGATGCGGAACTCGTCGATCTCCTTGGTGCGGGCGTAGATCGCCTCGGTGATCCGCTCCGGCGCCGGGCCGCCGTTGCCGATGTTGTACTTGATCCCGAAATCCTCGGTCGGACCGCCTGGGTTGTGGCTCGCCGACAGGATCAGCCCGCCGAACGCCCGGTTCTTTCGGATCACGTGCGAGGCGGCCGGCGTGGACAGGATGCCGCCGCGGCCGACCAGCACCCGGCCGAAGCCGTTGGCCGCGGCCATCTTCATGGCGATCTGGATCACCTCGCGGTTGAAGTAGCGCCCGTCGCCGCCGATCACCAGCGTCTTTCCGGCGAACCCCTCCAGGCTGTCGAACACCGCCTGCACGAAGTTCTCGACGTAATTCGGCTGCTGGAAATGCGGCACCTTCTTGCGCAGGCCGGACGTGCCCGGCTTCTGGTCGGCGTATGGTCGTGTCGCGACGATCTCGATCATGTCCCCTCTCAATCCGCCGCGGTTGGCGCGAGCGTCCGGTAAAGGTCGGCGTAGAGCGCGGCGCTGCGGTCCCAGGACACGTCCGCCTTCATGCCCTGCCGCTGCATCGTGGCCCAATGCGGCGTCGCGTAGAGGCCGACCGCGCGCCGGACGGCGCCGCGCAGCGCGTCGGCCTCGACCGGGGCGAACTGCAACCCGGTCGCCACGCCTGCGTTCAGCGCGGCCACGTTCGCGTCGATCACCGTGTCGGCCAGCCCGCCCACCCGCGCCACCACCGGCACGCAGCCGTAGCGCAGCCCGTAGAGCTGCGTCAGCCCGCAGGGCTCGAACCGCGACGGGATCAGGATCGCGTCGCAGCCGCCCTGCATCCGGTGCGCCAGCGGCTCGTCATAGCCGATGATCGCGCCGATCCGGCCCGGATGCTCGCCTGCCAACCGCACCAAGGCGCTCTCCATGCCGGCGTCGCCCGAGCCGAGCACGGCGAGCTTGCCGCCAACGGCCACCAGGTCCGACGCGACCTCGACCACCAGGTCCATGCCCTTCTGGCCCGTCAGCCGGCTGACGACGCAGAACAGCGGCGCCGCGTCGGCTTCCAGCCCGAAGGTCGCCTCCACCGCGGCCCGGTTCGTGGCCCGCCCCTTCAGTTTCTTCGCCGCGAACGGCGCCGCCAGATGCGGATCGGTCTCGGGGTTCCAGACCTCGACGTCGATCCCGTTGACGATGCCGTGCAGGTCGGCGGCGCGCGTCCGCAACAGCCCGTCCAGCGCCATACCGTGCGCCGGGGTGCGGATCTCCTCGGAATAGGTCGGGCTCACCGTCGTCAGGGCCGTCGCCGAGGCGAGCCCCGCCTTGAGGTAGCCCACGCCGCCGAAGTATTCGACCCCGTCCAGCGCGAAGGCCTGCGGCGGCAGCTCGAGCCCGCCGAAGACCGACGCGGGGAAATGCCCCTGGAACGCCAGGTTGTGGATCGTGAGCACCGACGGGACGGGGATCCCGTGGTAGCGCAGATACGCGGGCGCGAGCCCGGCCTGCCAGTCGTGCGCATGCACTAGATCCGGCCGAAACTCCGGCGCGGCGCCGGCGGCGATCTCGGCCGCGGCCTTCGACAGCGCCGCGAAGCGCCGCCAGTTGTCGCCCCAGTCCTGGCTCGCCGGATCGAGGTAGATGTTGCCCGGCCGCTCGAAGAACTCTGGCGCGTCGAGCGCGATCAGGTCGAGCCCCGCCGCGCGCCCGGCCACCAGCCGCGCGCCGGCGCCGATCAGCGCCCGCCAGGCGTGCAGCTCGCGCGGGTTCTCAAGCTGCGCCATCACCGCCGGATAGCCCGGAACGAGCGTGCGCATCTCGATCCCGAGCCGCCCCAGAGCCGGCGGCAGCGCCCCGGCCACGTCAGCGAGCCCGCCGGTCTTGACCAGCGGATAGATCTCCGACGCGACCGACAGCACGCGCAAGGATCAGGCCCCGAGCCGGTCGATCATCGGCTGGGTGATCAGCACCACCCCGGCGTCAGTCCGCCGAAACCGCTTCGCATCCAGCGCCGGGTCCTCGCCGACCACCAGCCCCTCGGGGATAATCACGCCGCGGTCCACCACAACCTTCCGAAGCCGCACCTTCCGCCCGATCTCGCATTCCGGCAGAATCACCGCCTCGTCGAGATGCGAATAGCTGTTCGCCCGCACCCCAGTGAACAGCAGCGACCGCTTCAGGCGCGCGCCTGAGACGATGCAGTTGCCCGCGACCAGGCTCGACACCGCCATGCCGCGACGCCCCTCTTCGTCGTGCACGAACTTCGCGGGCGGCGTGATCTCCGAATAGGTCCAGATCGGCCAGGAGGTGTCGTAGAGGTCGAGCTCCGGGATCACGTCGGTCAGGTCGATGTTCGCCTCCCAGTAGGCGTCCACCGTGCCGACGTCGCGCCAGTAGGCTTCCGCCTCGCGGCTGGTGCGCACGCAGGACTTCGCGAACCGGTGCGCCACCGCCTTGCCGTTCTCGACCACGTACGGG
>JANOEW010000501.1:0-2427 GCA_031413475.1 Amaricoccus sp. | reverse complement strand
GTCGCGGCGCCCTGGCGCGAGGACCGCTGCCTCGCCGCCGCCGCCGCGCTCAAGGCCGCCGGATGCGCGCACGCCCACCCCCCGCGCCCATCCTTCGCTGTGAGCCCCGCCCGAGCGAGATCCAGGGCTTCCGCTGTGTTTTGAGAAGGGCGCCGCAATAATCGGCCACGGAGGCGCCCGGATCTGGTCGGGCGCGGCGGTCGAAAATCCCGCCAGAGACAAGTCTTCGGATCGTGGAACGGTTCGGAGGCGGAAGGATGTATGGCGTGGAGCTGTATTCGAAGGTCCGCATGGCCGTTTTGCGGGATGGGGTGAGCCAGCGGGAGGCCGCGCGGCGGTTTGGCGTCGACCGCGGGACGGTGGCGAAGATGGTGGAGCATTCGGTTCCGCCGGGGTATCGGCAGACGAAGGCGCTGCTCCGGCCGAAGCTTGACGCGCACACGGCCTTCATCGACGAGATCCTTCGGTCCGATCCATCGGCGCCGAAGAAGCAGCGTCACACGATCCAGCGGATTTTCGAGCGGTTACGCGACGAACGCGGTTTCGACGGCGGATACACAACGGTTCGCGACTATGTCCGGCCGCGGCAGTTGTCGCTGAAGGAGGCGTTCGTGCCGTTGGCGCACCCCCCGGGGCATGCCCAAGCCGATTTCGGCGAGGCGTATGCAGTCCTGGGGGGCGTCGAGCGCAAGGTCTACTTCCTTGTCGTGGACCTGCCCCAGAGCGACGCGATCTTCCTGAAGGCGTATCTGGCGGAGACGGCGGAGGCGTTCTGCGACGGACATGTCGCGGCGTTCGACTTCTTCGGCGGGGTCCCGCAGTCAATCCTCTACGACAACACTACGCTGGCGGTGGCGCGGATCCTCGGGGACGGGAGGCGCGAGCGCAGCACGATGTTCTCGACGCTGCAGTCCCATTACCTGTTCAAGGACCGCTTCGGCCGGCCAGAAAAGGGGAACGACAAGGGGAATGTCGAGGGCATGGTGGGTTACGCGCGGCGGAACTTCATGGTCCCGATCCCGCGCGCCCACGACATCGACGCGTTGAACGTCCTGCTGCGCGAGCGCTGCCAGGCGCGCCAGGCGGCGGTCCTGCGCGGCGCGGAGGGCTCCATTGCCGAGCGATTGGCGGCCGACCGGGCGGTGTTCGCGCCGCTGCCACCGACGCCATTCGACGCCTGCGACAAGCGGCCCGGGCGGGTCTCGAGCCAGGCGTTGGTGCGCTACAAGAACACCGACTACTCGGTCCCGGTGGCCTATGCGCACCGCGACGTGATGGTGAAGGGCTACGTGGACAGTGTGGCGATCGCCGTCGGCGCCGAGGAGATCGCGCGCCATCCGCGCTCCTACGACAGCGCCGACTTCGTCTTCGACCCGCTGCACTATCTGGCGCTGATCGAACGCAAGGTGGGCGCGCTCGACCAGGCGGCCCCTTTGCAAGGCTGGGCGCTGCCGGACAGCTTCGCGACGCTCCGCCGGCTCCTCGAGGCGCGGCTGAGCGGCAGGAACCGCTGCGCCGCCGGCAAGCGGGAGTTCGTGCAGGTGCTGCGCCTGCTGGAGACCTTCCCGATGGCCGCGGTGGCGGGCGCGGTGGCGGACGCCCTGAGGCTCGGAGCGATCGGCTATGACGCGGTCAAGCATCTGACGCTGTGCCGGATCGAGCGCCGCCCCCCGAGGCTGGATCTCGCGGCCTATCCCTATCTGCCGGCGACCACGGTCGAGACCACGTCGCCGGCGAGCTACAAGAGCCTGTTGACGGGGGTCCAGACCGGAGCCCAGGCATGACGTCCGCGGGCGAGGCCCCGGAGATCCTGCTCCGCCATCATCTCAAGAAGCTCAAACTGCCCACCGTGCTGCGCGAATACGAGAAGCTCGCCCGTCCGGCGGCGGACGCCGCCTGATTCAAGGTCTGCGCGCATCTGCGCGCGGTGCGCCGCCGAGAACGTCGACCATGTGCGCTATCTCGTCCGGCTGATCGAGCTGGAGTTGCTCGACCGCGAGGTGCGCACCATCGAGCGCCGCATCCGCGACGCGCGCTTTCCGGCGATCAAGAGCCTGGAGACTTTCGACTTCGACGCCATCCCGAGCCTCAACAAGAAGCTCGTCCTCGATCTCGCCCGCTGCGAGTTCGTCGCCCGCCGCGAGAACGTCATCGCCCTGGGGCCAGCGGCACGGGCAAGACCCACGCGATGATCGGCCTCGGCCTCGCCGCCTGCCAGCGCGGCGTGAAGACCCGCTTCGCAACCGCCGCCGGGATCGTCAACGAGCTGATCGAGGCCCGGGACGAGAAGCGGCTCCTGCGCCTGCAAAAGACCCTCGCCGGCTATGAGCTGCTGATCGTCGACGAACTGGACTTCATCCCGCTCTCGCGCACCGGCGCCGAACTTCTGTTCGAGCTGATCAGCCAACGCTACGAGCGCGGCGCGAC
>JANOEW010000500.1:0-2782 GCA_031413475.1 Amaricoccus sp. | reverse complement strand
AGTACATGCGGCTGGTGTCGCCGTGCCAGCCGTCCTTGATCACGGTCACGTCGATGTTGACGATGTCGCCGGACTTGAGCAGCTTCGATGCGCTCGGGATGCCGTGGCAGATCACGTTGTTGACCGAGGTGCAGATGGTCTTGGGAAAACCGCGATAGCCCAGGTTTGCCGGGATCGCCTTCTGGCGCTCGACGATGTGCTCGCGGCAGATGCGGTCGAGTTCGTCGGTGCTCACGCCGGGCTTGACGTGCTCGCCGATCATGTCGAGCACTTCGGCGGCCAGGCGCCCGGCCACGCGCATCGCCTCGATCTCGGTCGCGGACTTGGTCGCCACGCCCTGGGCCCGCACGCTGTCCTTCATTGGAGTCGTTCCTTCACCGCCAATGGGGTCGCAAACCATTGGCTAGTAACATATTTATGTCAACGCGATCGAGTCGCCGCGGGTCGATGGCCCGGCGCAAGCCGCGCCCGGCGCATCCTATGGTCGCCTAATTCGGTGCCTTCGGCTATCATTTCAAGGCTTTGCAGCCGGCGGACCGCGATCCGGCGTCTGCAAAGCCCGCGCGCAAGCGCGCCGCCCCGTGCGGCACGACTTCGCCACGGCGCGCCGCAAGGCGCAAATCCGCACACGTTTTCGTCACCGGTTCCGGGGTGCTCCCGGGTCCGCGTGGCGCGGAGCCATCCAGCGCTCCGCGTTGCGCGCCCCGAGGGTCGGGGCCGGGGAAGCGTGTCAGGCCCCCAACCCCGAAGCGTCGCCGGCCAATCCATGATGCCGGGTCGCTTCATCATCATTCGGAGTTTTCCCATGCCTCAGGTCACGATGCGCCAGATGCTCGAAGCTGGCGTGCACTTCGGTCACCAGACCCGTTACTGGAACCCGCGCATGGCGCCGTACATCTTCGGCGCGCGCGGCAAGATCCACATCATCAACCTCGAGAAGACGCTTCCGCTCTTCACCGACGCGATGAATTTCATCTCGGGCCTGGCCCAGAAGCGCGGCACCCTGCTCTTCGTCGGCACCAAGCGCTCGGCGCGCGAGACCCTGCCCGAGGAAGCCAAGCGCTGCGGCATGCCCTTCGTCAGCTCGCGCTGGCTGGGCGGCATGCTGACCAACTTCCGCACCGTCAAGCAGTCGATCAACCGCCTCAAGGAACTCGAGGGCATGGTCGAGGACGGCAGCATCGAAAAGTTCGTCAAGCACGAGGTGCTGCAGCTCAAGCGCGAGATGGAGAAGCTCGAGCGCTCGCTGGGCGGGATCAAGAACATGAACAGCCTGCCGGACGCGCTGTTCGTCATCGACATCGGCCACGAGGACATCGCGGTGCAGGAAGCGCGCAAGCTCGGCATCCCGGTGATCGCGGTGGTCGACACCAATTACGACCCGACGCGCGTGGACTACGCCATCCCGGGCAACGACGACGCGATCCGCGCCGTGCAGCTCTACACCCGCGCCGCGGCCGACGCCGTGCTCGAGGGCAAGGCTGCCGCGCCGATCATCGCCGCGCAGGCCAAGGACGAGTTCGTCGAGACCGACGCCGAGGGCAACGTGGTGGCGCGCCGCGACGACGCCCCGCGCGGCCGCAAGCCGCCACCGCGCGGCAGCAAGCCCGCGCCGCGCGGCAAGCCGGTTGGCGTCGCCGCGCGCAAGGGCGCCAAGCCCAAGCCCGACGCCGCCCCCGCCGCGGAATAGTCACTGCAACGCCATGCGCCGCCGCGATGCTTCGGCGGCGGCATCAGCGCAATCGAATTCAGAGGTCTACCGATGGAAATCACCGCAACCCAGGTCAAGCAGCTGCGCGAGCGCTCGGGCGCCGGCATGATGGAGTGCAAGAAGGCCCTGACCGAAAACCAGGGCGAGATCGAAGCCGCGATCGAGTGGCTGCGCAAGCAAGGCCTGGCCAAGGCCGACAAGAAGGCCGGCCGGATCGCCGCGGAAGGCCGCATCGCGCTGGCCGGCGCCGGCGCCAACGCGGTCATGGTCGAGGTCAATTCCGAGACCGATTTCGTGGCCAAGGACGCCAATTTCCTCGCCTTCTGCGACATGGTCGCGCAGCAGGCGCTGGCCGGCGGCGTGGCCGACATCGAATCGCTCAAGGCCGCCAAGGCGGCCGGCGGCGGCAGCGTGGAGGAAGCACGCCAGGCCCTGGTGGCCAAGGTCGGCGAGAACGTGCAGTTGCGCCGCCTGGTGGCGGTCAAGGGCAAGGGCACGCTGGGCACCTACGTGCACGGCGGCCGCATCGGCGTGCTGGTCGAACTCGAGGGCGGCAGCCCCGAACTGGCCAAGGGCGTGGCGATGCACGTGGCGGCGATGAATCCGCCCTACGTGTCGCCCGAGCAGGTGCCGGCCGAGGTCGTGGCCAAGGAGAAGGAGATCGCGCTGGCCCAGGTCAAGGACTCGGGCAAGCCGGTCGAGATCCTCGAGAAGATGATCTCGGGCAAGCTGCGCAAGACCCTGTCGGAGATGAGCCTTACCGGCCAGCCCTACGTGCTCGACACCTCGGTCACGGTCGAGGATGCGCTCAAGAAGGCCGGGGCCAGGGTCATCGCCTTCCATCGCCTCGCCGTCGGCGAGGGCATCGAGAAGAAGGAAGACGATTTCGCCGCCGAAGTGATGAAGCAGGCCGGCCTGGCCTGAGCCGGCGCCGCCTTGCAGGACCGGAAAGGCCGCGGATCCCGCGGCCTTTTTCGTTGGAGCGCACGCGGCTGGCGGGAATGCACGCCTGTAGGAGCGGCTTCAGCCGCGACCGAGGCCGATCGCCCACGGAGTGGGCTCCTACAAGGC
>JANOEW010000499.1:0-8338 GCA_031413475.1 Amaricoccus sp. | reverse complement strand
AAGCCCCTGCGCGTGTTCAGTCCGGTGCCGACCGCGGTGCCGCCCTGCGCCAGCGGATAGACGTTGTGCAGGGCGTGCGTCACCCGCCTGATCGCCATCTCGACCTGGAAAGCGTAGCCGCCGAACTCCTGGCCGAGCGTCAGCGGGGTCGCGTCCTGGGTGTGGGTCCGCCCGATCTTGATGATGTCGCGGAACGCCTCGGCCTTCTCCGCCAGCGCGCCGTGCAGCTTCTGCAGCCCCGGCAGCGTCACCTTGTGCGCCATCAGCGCGGTGGCGACGTGCATCGCGGTCGGAAACGTGTCGTTCGACGACTGGCCCATGTTGACGTGGTCGTTCGGATGCACCGGGGTCTTCGAGCCCATCGCGCCGCCGAGCATCTCGATCGCCCGGTTCGAGATCACTTCGTTGGCGTTCATGTTCGACTGCGTGCCCGAGCCGGTCTGCCAGACCACCAGCGGGAAATGATCGTCGAGTTCGCCCGCCGCCACCTGCGCCGCCGCCGCCGCAATGGCTTCGCCGAGCGCCGGGTCGAGGTCGCCGATGGTCATGTTGACCTCGGCGGCGGCCTGCTTGACGAGGCCGAGCGCCTGCAGCAGCGCGCTCGGCTGGCGCTCCCAGCCAATCGGAAAATTGCGGATCGAGCGTTGCGTCTGCGCGCCCCAATAGCGGTCGGCGGCGACCTCCAGCGGCCCGAAGCTGTCGGTCTCGGTGCGCGTCGCGGTCATCGCCTGTCGTCCTCTCTGTCGCCCTGCTCGGGCGTATACCGTCGCCGGTTCACGAGTCCAAGCGGCTCATGCGGTGGCCGGCCCCGGTCCGGGCGCTGCTCTCGCGGCGCCTTGATGCCCGCGGGCGTTCGTCGCATGATCGCAACGTCGACGATGCGGAGGCGCAAGGGCCGTGGACGAACTGTCGCTCAACCCCGAGTTCCTGCGCAGCCTGATCTTCAAGCTGCGCGCGGTCATGGCGCAGGAGGAGATGGTGTCGCCGGATTCCGGCTCGAACCCTTCAGACGACGAGCGCAGCGCGACGCTCCAGGAGACGCCCGACAACCTGACCCGCGACGAGATCGAAGCCCAGATCGACGATCTCGAGCCCGACCAGCAGGCCGAGATCGTGGCGCTGATGTGGATCGGGCGCGGCGACCTCGAGCCCGAGGAATGGGACGAGGCGCTGGCGCTGGCCGCCGACCAGGGCGACGGTGACACCGCGCTCTACCTTCTGTCGCACCCGCACGTGGCTGACTATCTCAGCGAGGGACTCGACCGGCTGCTCGACGGCTCCGACCTGATGCAGACCGGCGAATACTGACCGCAGCTGACGGAGCCCGAGGTCGGGGCTCGCGCGGCGGGCTCAGTGCTTGTTGCGGAACTGCTCAAGGCTGACCACCGCGCCCACGGCCGGCGGCGGCTTGATCGGCGTTGGCGGCGGCGGATCGACATCCTCCTCGGGCGGCGGCTCGCCCTCCTCGTGGGCGTCGAACCGCAGGCCGAACTCGACCGAGGGGTCGACGAAGGTCTTGATCGCCTCGAAGGGGATCACCATCGGTTCGGGCACGTTGCCGAAGTTGAGCGTTACGGTGAAGCGGTCCTTCATCACCGCCAGGTTGTCGAACCAATCCTGCATCACGATCGTCATCGCGCCGGGGTAGCGGTCGCGCAGCGATTGCGCCATGTCAACGCCCGGATGGGTGGTGTCGAAGGTGATGAAGAAGTGGTGCTTTCCCGGCAGGCCGTCGCGCGACACCTGCGCCAGCACGTCGGCGATCAGCCCGCGCAACGCTTTGTGCATCAAACGACCGTAGTTGATCCCCTTGGGCATGCCCGCGGCGCTCCCTCGAACCGTGCCGCGACCTTATCCGATTCTCCCCGGCTTGGAAGTGGTTGGGCCCGGATTTTTCCGCGCATCCCGACGCGGATGACAGAGCGCCGCACGTCACAGCTTCCGACGCGCTCGGGGCTCGACTCGAAGCCGGGCAAACGTCGAAGGCCGGCGCAACCCAAGGAGAGAAAAGTGCAGGCTTCTGTTGCCGGGTGCCTGCGAACCCCGCCCTAACCGGCTAAGGTCAGGGGCTTAAGGTTTGATCTTGCGGACTGCTTACGCAGCCAGCGCGATCGGAGCACGGTTGTCGTTGGCAACTGTACTTTTCGAGCCGATAACGGTGGCGTCCCGCCGAATGAAAGCAAACGCCTTTACACGTCCGTCGATCCTGTTTCGGCCCCATGGTCCCCCAACGAAGGGTCTGGTGGAGCCGCCGGGTACCGCCCCCGGGTCCGAACCGCTTATTCCGCGCGCGTTTATCACCATAGTCCGGTCACCCGAACACCTTTGAACATAGTGCAGCCGCCCGCGCGATGTAAGTCCCTTTGCGTAAGTCCCTTTGCGCCGCCGGCGCCGGCGGCTGCGCCACGCGGGTTCGACGCGTCGGTTGCCGCGCCGTGCCGCCTGCGCTATACCCGCGGAATGGCGCCACCCGTCCACGTCCACATCGTCGCCCGCCAAGGTCCCGGCGACGCCACGCCCGCCGCCCCCGACCGACTGGTCTCGGGCTCCGCGGCCGCAACCACCTGGAACGCCTTCTCCGACGCGGCCGGTCGCTTTCACGTCGGTCACTGGAGCTCCGAGGCGGGGGTGCGGCAGGTGCGCTACGCTGAAACCGAGCTGTGCCTGATCCTCGAGGGCCAGGTGCGATTGACCGGACCCGACGGTGCGGCGGAGTTCGGCCCCGGCGAGGCCTTCGTGATCGAGGGCGGCTTCGTTGGAACCTGGGAATCGATTGGCCGGGTCATCAAGCTCTACGCGATTCTCGAGCCATCGGGCTGAGCCTGCGCGCGCCCCCGGCGCTGGTCGCTGGGGTGCGGCGAAGCCCCGAAGTCGTTCGTGCACTCAAGATATGCCGCGTGACCACGCCGCGGCGATGCCGCACAGTGACATCGCGGCGATACCGAACGGTGATGTCGCGGCGTGGCCGCACTGGTCGACACGGACGACGAGGCGGGATGAGCGACGCCGGCATTTCCATCGAAGCGGCCGAGGGCGGCCGGACCGTGCGCTTCGCCGGACCCGTGACGGTCGCCGACCTTGAGGCCCTGCGCGACCGCCTGCGCACGCTGACCGGGGC
Source organism: Amaricoccus sp. (assembly GCA_031413475.1). Classification (GTDB taxonomy): domain Bacteria; phylum Pseudomonadota; class Alphaproteobacteria; order Rhodobacterales; family Rhodobacteraceae; genus Amaricoccus. Next base: position 5,220 of record JANOEW010000499.1, on the reverse strand, counting down.
GGGTCCGGTCACGCTCGATCTCGCCAAGGTCGGGGCCATGGACACCGCGGGCGCCTGGCTCGTGGTCTCGCTGCGCCGGCGGCTGGCGGCCGAGGGGGTGGAAGTCCGGCTGCAGGGGGCCGGACCGAAACAGACGCTGCTGATCGAGACGGTCGAGAAGGCGCTGCCGGCCGAAGCCGCGACGGCCCCGCCACATCGCGGCCTTGGCGCCTGGGTGGCCGGCGTCGGCGCGGCGACCGCCGGCGCATTCATCGTGACGAGCGAGATGCTGAGCTTCGCCGGCGAGATCGTCGCCTGCTTCGCCGCGACCCTGGTCCGGCCCTGGCGGCTTCGTGTCACCGCGCTCGTGCACCACATGCAGGACGTCGGCGTGAACGCCATTCCGATCGTCACGCTGATGGCGTTCCTGATCGGGGTCGTGCTCGCCTTCATGGGGTCGATCCAGCTGCGCCAGTTCGGCGCGGAGGTCTTCGTCGTCGATCTGATCGCGATCACCATCCTGCGGGTGCTCGGGGTGCTGATGGCGTCGATCATCGTCGCGGGGCGCACAGCCTCGGCCTACACCGCGGCGATCGGCTCGATGAAGCTGCGCGAGGAAATCGACGCGATGCGCACCCTCGGCCTCGACCCGATCGAGGTTCTGGTGCTGCCGCGCGTGCTGGCGCTGATCGTCATGCTGCCGCTGCTCGCGTTCCTCGCCAATATCGCCGGCCTGCTCGGCGGTATGCTGATGGCCTGGATCGAACTCGGCATCTCGCCGTCGCTTTTCACGACGCGGCTGGTCGAGGGCGGCGATCGCTGGAACTTCCTCGTCGGCATGATCCAGGCGCCCTTCTTCGCGGCGATCATCGGGCTCGTCGGCTGCTACGAGGGCATGAAGGTCGAAAAGAGCGCAGAGTCGCTCGGCGAACGCACCTCGGATGCGGTGGTGCTCGCGATCTTCCTGATAATCGTCGCCACCGCGGCGTTCTCGGTGTTCTTCATGGAGCTTGGCGTTTGAGCACGCCCCCGCGCGAGGCGGTGATCGTGCTGCGCGGCATCGTCACCCGGTTCGGGCCGGCGGTGATCCACGACGGCCTCGACCTCGACGTCCTTCGTGGCGAGGTGCTCGGCGTGGTCGGCGGCTCGGGCACCGGCAAGTCGGTGCTGCTGCGCGAGATCGTCGGACTGCTGCGGCCGGCCGCGGGCTCGATCCACGTCTTCGGCGTCGATATGCTCAACGCCCCCGTGGCCGAGCGCCGCGCCGTCGAGACCCGCTGGGGGGTGATGTTCCAGGACGGCGCGCTGTTCTCGTCGCTGACGGTGCGCGAAAACGTCGAGGCGCCGATGCGGGTGCTCGCGGGCCTCGCGCCCGACCTGCGCCGGGCGCTCGCCGAACTCAAGGTCGCCATGGTCGGGCTGCCGCAGAGCGCCTGCGACAAATACCCGGCCGACCTGTCGGGCGGCATGCGCAAGCGCGCCGGGCTGGCGCGGGCGTTGGCGCTCGACCCCGAGATCGTGTTCCTCGACGAGCCGACCGCCGGGCTCGACCCGATCGGGGCGACCGAGTTCGACGAGTTGATCCGCTCGCTACAAAAGGCGCTGGAGATCACCGTGTTCCTGGTGACGCACGATCTCGACACGCTGCACGCCACCTGTGACCGGATCGCGGTGTTGGCGGAAAAGCGGGTGCTCGTGACCGGCACGATGGCGGAAATGCTGGAGGTGCACCACCCCTGGGTGCATGAGTATTTCCACGGACCCCGGGCGCGTGCGGCGCTCGCGGCAGCCGGCGGCTAGGAGGGCCGATGGAAACGCGCGCGAACTACGTGCTGATCGGCGCGGTGACGCTGCTGGGGATCGTCGCGTCCTTCGCCTTCTTCCTGTGGTATGCGCGTATCGCGATCGACCGCCAATACGACTACTACGACATCCTGTTCGAAACCGTCTCAGGCCTCAGCCGGGCGGCGGACGTGCGGTTCAACGGCATCGCCGTGGGTCGGGTGCTCGACATCGGCATCGACGTGGCCGACGCGACCAAGGTGCGGGTGAGCATCGAAGTGGCGGACGGCACGCCGGTGCAATCCGACACCGTCGCGACGCTGCAGTCGCAGGGCGTGACCGGCGTGTCCTTCGTGGCGCTGTCCGGCGGCTCGGCCTCGGCCCCGCCGCCGGACGTTGACGCGACCACCGGCCGGAGGCTGATCCGCTCGGAGCCGTCGGTGATCGACACCCTGATCGAGACGGCGCCGCAGCTGCTGCGCGAGGCGACCGATCTGCTGCGCCAGCTCACCGCCATCGCCGGGCCGGAAAACCAGGCGCGGGTGTCGCAGATCCTGGCGAACGTCGAGACCGCCTCGGGCGGGCTCGAACGGGCGCTGCAGGACTTCTCGGCGATCTCGGGCACGGTCCGCGAAGGTGTGGACGAGATCTCCGCCTTCACCGGACGGCTCGAGGCGATCGCAGCTACGGCCGAGTCCACGCTGAAGACCGCCGACACGACGCTGGCCAGCGCCACCGGCGCGTTCGAGACCGCCAAGGGCACGCTCGCCGCTGGGACCGAGGCGATCGAGGCGGCGCGCGCCACCTTCGAGGGCGCCACCACGCTGATCGCCGACCGCGCGCCTGCCCTCGTCGACAGCTACGCCGGCGTCGCGCGGTCGGCGACGGCGACGATCGACGATCTCGGCGCGCGGACGGCGGGGCTGATCGGGCGGCTCGACGGCACCACGGATCTCGCGGCAGCGCGGCTGCGCGAGGCCGAGGGCCCGGTGACCGCCGCCGGCAGCGCGCTCGCCGCGGTCGAGGCGGCGGCCGGCAGCGTCGAGCGGCTGCTCGCCGGCGACGGCGCGGCGGTGGTCGCCGAAGCGCGAACCGCCCTCGCCGCGGTCAACCGCTTGCTCGAGACCGACGCGCCGCTGATCCTCGCGGACGTGCGCACCGCGGCGGCGACGGTGAACCGTGTCGTCGCGGAGGTCGGGGTCGACGCCACCGCGGTGTCCGGGCGGCTCGAGGGTCTGACGACGACCGCCGGCGCCACGATCGACGACGCCGGCGCGGCGTTTCGCGCGGCGACCGCCACGCTCGCCGCGATCCAACCCACCGTCGCCACTGCCGAGCGGACGCTGACGGCGGCGGAATCGGCCTTTGCCGCCGCCGACCGGGTGATGAACGCCGACGTCGAGCCGATCGTGGCGGACCTGCGCGCCGCGATCGCCCGGATCGACGCCGCGGTCGAAGCCGTCTCGGCGGACCTGCCGACGATCACCGCCGAGGTGCGCGGCGCCGCCGAGGCGGCCAATCGCGCCGCCGGGCGGTTCGAAACCCTGATCGCGCGCAGCGCGCCGCCCGTCGAGTCGTTCGCGGTCGCCGGTCTGCCGCAGTTCTCCCGCCTCGCCGCCGACGCGCGCGCCCTCGTCGCCGCGCTCGACCAACTCACCCAGCGCATCGAGCGCGACCCCGCCCGGTTCTTTCTCGGCGGACAGGCGCCGGAGTATCGACGATGACCTTGAGACGGATCGCCGCGGGTCTTGCCCGCGCTGTGGCGCTGGCGGCGCTGCTCGGGGCGCTCGCCGGCTGCGCGGCGCTCTCGTCGCTGTCGGCGGCCTCGGAGCCATTCGACGCCTTTGCGCTGACGCCGCTGGCCGGAGCGGGCGGCGCGGGCGGGACGCGGCACGTGGTGGTCGAGCTGCCCACGACTTCGGGCGCGATCGCGACCGACCGGATCCTGGTCAAGCCGAACCGGCTGCAGGCCGCCTACCTTCCGGCCGCGCGCTGGGTCGAACCGGCGCCCGTGCTGATCCAGACGCTGCTCGTGCAGTCGATGCAGGCGAGCGGGGCGTTCCGCCTCGTCGGGCGCACCGCGCTCGGCCTCTATCCCGACACCACGCTGGTGACCGAGATTCGCGCCTTCGAGGCTGAACCCGGCCCCCCCGGCGGTCCGCCCTATACGGTGCGGGTGGCGCTGACGCTGGCGCTGGTGCGGGAAACTGACGGCGCCATCCTCGCGACCCGGAACCTCGAGGCGAGCGCCCCCGCCGCCTCGGTCGACCCTCTGGTCGTCGCCGCGGCCTTCGACGCGGCGACCCGCTCCGTCCTGCGCGAGGCGGTCGCCTGGGCTGCGGCCGATGACGCCGGACGGCACGCCGGTGATCGGGCCGACGCCGTACGAGAACCTATTCCTCAACACTGGGCACGGGACCCTGGGCTGGACGATGGCCTGCGGATCGGGGCGAGCGGTGGCGGATGCGGTGCTGGGCAAGACGCCCGAGATCCCGTTCGACGGGCTGACGGCGGCGCGGTATGGACAATAGCCGTCGTTGCGACATGACATCGCGCCGCCATCGATCCGGACCGGGTTCGGGTCGGGCCGCCCGACCAGAGAGGACCCCGTGACCCGTGACATTCTATCCGCCACCGGATTGGCGGCTTTGCTGCTCGCGACGCCGTCGTTAGGCCAGTCGATCCTGCCCGGCGAGACGTTCAGCTCGGTCGCGGTCCGCGCGATCAGCGCGCCCAATCCCGTGCTCGGCGCGGACGGCCGGGTGCATCTGGCCTACGAGATCATGGTCGAGAACCCGAGCCGGACCTTCGTGACGCTCGACAAGGTCGAGGGCGTGGACGCCGCGGGCGCGGGGCTGTGGTCGCTCGAAGGCGACGGGCTGAGGGCGATGACCACGATGTGGGATGGGGCGGACGAGGTCATCCCGCCGGGCGGATCGGCGACGGTGTTCATGGACGTGAGCTTCGCCGCGGACGCCGTCCTGCCTGAGACGGTCCTGGGGCGGTTCACCGTGACGCTGCAGGTGGCGGACGCCGACGGAAAGCCCGCGCCGATGCCGGCGGACGGGCTAGTCCCGGCGACGGTTAGCTTCGTCGGGGCCGCGGCGGCAGTGGGCGCGCCGGCGGTGGTGATCGACCCGCCGCTGCGCGGGAGCGGCTGGGTCGCGGTCAACGGCTGCTGCGACAGCGTCACCTCGCACCGCGGGGCGGTGATGGCGGTGGACGGCGATCTGAAGGTTCCCGAGCGGTTCGCGATCGACTGGGTGAAGCTCGACGCGGAGGGGCGGCTGTTCACCGGCGATGCGGCGAAGGTGGAGAGTTATACCAGCGGCCTCTCCGCCTGACTCCGGAAAGGGGATTCCCAAATCGTTCGATCTCTGACTCTCTGCCGTGAGGGCAGGAGGCGGAGCAGATGGTGGCGATCGCGATCACGCGGATGGATTTGACCGCGGCGGAGCT
>JANOEW010000498.1:0-1967 GCA_031413475.1 Amaricoccus sp. | reverse complement strand
CGCACGTCGGCGACGCCGCCGACGTAGTCCCACACTTCCTCGGTCGCCGGGTCGAAGTAGAGCGCGTTGATCGTGAAGTCGCGGCGCGCGGCGTCCTGCGCCTGCGTGCCGTAGACGTTGTCGGAGAGGAGCCGCCCGTGCTCGTCGGTCGACTCTTCCGCCTTCTGCGGCGCGCGAAAGGTCGATACCTCGATGACCTCGTTGCCGACGTGGACATGCACCAGCCGGAAGCGGCGGCCGATGATGAACGCGCGGCGGAAGAGCGGCTTCACCGCCTCGGGCGTCGCGTCGGTCGCGATGTCGAAGTCCTTCGGCTCGAGGCCGAGCATCAGGTCGCGCACCGCGCCGCCGACGATGAAGGCCTTGAAGCCGGCGTCCTGCAGCCGGCGGGTCACCGTGCGGGCGGCGTAGCTGACCTGGTCGCGGCGCACCGGGTGCTCGTCGGCGCGGACGATCCGCGGCGCGTCCGACGGGCGGCCCGGCCAGAACTTGGCGATCAGGCTGCGGATCAAGGCCGGCCCCGGGAGGTCGGGCCGCGCCGGCGCGCGCCCCCGGGGTTCGCCTGCGGGCGGCGGGATCCGGACGGGGTCGGCGGTGCGGGACGGGCCGCGCGGGGCGCGGAGGCGGGGCGGGGACGGTCGAACACGGGCGCGGAGGATAGCACGCGAGGCACCGGCGCCTCCCGCCAGTCGCCGGACGCCAGACCATCGAGCGACCAGGGGCCGATGCGCCAGCGGACGAGTCTCAGCGTGGGCAGCCCGACCGCCGCGGTCATCCGCCGGACCTGCCGGTTGCGCCCCTCGGCGATCGCGATCTCGAGCCAGGCCGTCGGGATGGCGCGGCGGACGCGGATCGGCGGGTCGCGCGGCCAGAGGTCGGGCGGGTCGATCCGCCGCACCTCGGCCGGCGCGGTCGGTCCGTCGCGTAAGACCGGACCCCGCGCGAGCGCGGCCAGCGCGTCCTCGGTCGGCTCGCCCTCGACCTGGCAGAGGTAGGTCTTGGCGAGCGCGAAGCGCGGATCGGTGATGCGCGCCTGCAACGCCCCGTCGGCGGTCAGCAGCACGAGCCCCTCGCTGTCGGCGTCCAGGCGGCCGGCCGGGTAGACGTGCGGGCGGTCGACCAGCCCGGCCAGCGTCGGCCGGCCGTCGGGCGAGCTGAACTGGCAAAGCACGCCCCAGGGCTTGTTGACGAGGATCAGCGTAGGCGGGAGGCGCGGCATGATGCAGTGCACAGGGCTCGTCGGATCAAGGATAATGAAGAACCCGCCGCATCGCGCGGCGCTGTCGCCCGCCGGCGGGTCCCGCGCGAAGGCGCCCGCCGCAGGCTCGTTCGCGACGCCCGATTCCTTCCTCGGAGACGAACACGCATGTTCCAGCACGTCAAGATTCCCGCCGGTGGCCACAAGATCACCGTCAATCCCGACTACAGCCTGAACGTCTCCGACCACCCGATCATCCCCTACATCGAGGGCGATGGCACCGGGCTCGACATCACGCCGGTGATGCTCAAGGTCGTCGATGCCGCGGTCGCGAAGGCCTACGGCGGCACGCGGAAGATCCACTGGATGGAGATCTACGCCGGCGAGAAGTCGACCAAGGTCTACGGTCCGGACGTCTGGCTGCCCGAGGAAACGCTCGCGATCCTCAAGGACTACGTCGTCTCGATCAAGGGCCCGCTGACCACGCCCGTCGGCGGGGGCATCCGCTCGCTCAACGTCGCGCTGCGCCAGGAGCTCGACCTCTACGTCTGCCTGCGCCCGGTGCGCTGGTTCCAGGGCGTGCCCTCGCCGGTGAAGGAGCCGTCGAAGGTCGACATGGTGATCTTCCGCGAGAATTCGGAGGACATCTACGCCGGCATCGAGTGGGCGGCCGAGTCGCCGCAGGCGAAGAAGCTGATCGCGTTCCTGCAGAACGAGATGGGCGTCAAGAAGATCCGCTTCCCGGCGACCTCGGGCATCGGCATCAAGC
>JANOEW010000497.1:0-3601 GCA_031413475.1 Amaricoccus sp. | reverse complement strand
GGCTCTGGTACCGTAGCCGCAGCCGGGAGGCTGACATGGCCGCGAAGAAGCCTGCGAGGCCGACGAAGAAGGCCGCGAAGCAGCCGGCAGCGGATGCCGAGCCGTTCGATGTGTCGATCACCCGCGAAACCATCACCATCGCCGCGGTGCGTTCAAGGCTGGAGGACGACGCGGTCGTGCTGCGCGTCACCACGTTCAACGAGCAGACGTTCGAGAGCTTGGAGGCGCAGCTGAAGGAGCAGGTCGAGGCCGCCGGCGGGATCGACAAGGTCGCGGGCTTCGTGATCGACCTGCGCAACAACCCGGGCGGGTTGCTGAACCAGGCGATTTCGGTGTCCGACGCCTTTCTCGAGTCCGGCGAGATCGTCTCGACCCGCGGCCGGGACCCGCTCGACAGCGAGCGCTACAATGCCGCCGCGGGCGATCTGGCCCAGGGCAAGCCGATCGTCGTGGTGATCAACGGCGGCTCGGCCAGCGCCTCGGAGATCGTGGCGGGCGCGCTGCAGGATCACCGCCGGGCGATCGTCGTGGGCACGCAGAGCTTCGGCAAGGGCTCGGTGCAGACGATCATGCCGGTGCAGGGCGAGGGCGCGATGCGGCTGACCACGGCGCGCTACTACACGCCTTCGGGCCGTTCGATCCAGTCGCTCGGCGTGGCGCCGGACATCATCGTCGAGCAACGCGAGCCCGAGGCGGCGGTGGCGGGGACCGAGGGCGAGGCCGCGACGCCTGACGCGGATGCGGCCGCGGCCGCCGCGGAGGCCCTGCGCAGCGAGGCGGACCTGCGCGGATCGCTCGAGAACGACTCGCTGACGGAAGACGAGCGCAAGATGCTGGAGGAGGACCGCGCCCGGCGCGAGGAGACGGCGCGGATGCGGGCCGAGGATTATCAGATGTCCTATGCGCTGGACATCCTGCGCGGGCTGTCGGTGCTGAACGGGTCGAATTGAGGGAGCTTCCGGCGGTGACCGAGGCCGAGATCCGCGCGCTGCCCTACCGACCCTGCGTCGGCATCGTGCTGATGAACCGGGACGGCGCGGTGTTCGCCGGCCAGCGCATCGACAACCCGGACGGGGCCTGGCAGATGCCCCAGGGCGGCATCGACGCGGACGAGGAACCCGTCGCGGCGGCGCTGCGCGAGCTCGCGGAAGAAACCGGGGCGCCCGCGCACGCGGTCGAGATCCTGGCCGAGACGCCCGGGTGGATCACCTACGACCTGCCGGTCGATCTGGCGCCGCGGCTGTGGAAGGGCCGGTTCCGCGGGCAGGCGCAGCGCTGGTTCCTGATGCGGTTCGTCGCGGACGACTCTCTGATCGACATCGGTCGGCCGAACCCCGAGTTCTGCGCCTGGCGCTGGGCTCCGCCGGAAGATTTGATCGAGTTGATCGTGCCCTTCAAGCGGGCGACCTACCGGGCGGTGTTCGACGCGTTCCGCGACCGGATGGGGCCGGAGGCGGTCAGGCGCGTTTGACGAGGCGGATCACCAGAAGCACCAGGACCGCGCCGAGCATGGCGGAGAAGATCGCCCCGATCATCCCGCCGCCGAAGCCGAGCATCGGAAAGAGCCATCCGGCGACGATGGCGCCGACGATGCCGAGCACGACGTCGCCGACGAGGCCCATGCCGCCGCCCTTGACGATCGAGCTGGCGAGCCAGCCGGCGACCCCTCCGACGACGATCCAGACCACGAGCGAGACCAGCAGGCTGCTGCCCTCAACGGCGGTGTCTTCCATGACGATCCCCTTCGAAGCTCCGGCTGCGATGATACCCCCGGCGCGCGGGCGCGCAAGCGGGAAGCGCAGGCGTCACGCAGGCGTCCGATCGGAGCGCGGGCCGGCGCGTGACCGTCCCCCGGCTTGCAGGCGGCGGCGTCAGGGCGCGGCGAGGGCGGCGAGGTCTGCGGCGAGGATGAAGGGAAAGAACCCGCCGCCCGACCAGACGCCGAACCAGGGCGCGCCGTCGACCTCGGCTTCGGTCCCGAGGTCGACCAGGCGGTAGAAGCTCTTGCGGTCGATGCGCGCCTCGAGGTTGCGCCGGACCAGGACGTAGGGGGCGGGCCCGCCGGTTCCGGGGTCGCGGCTCAGGCGGATCGGGCGCTCGGGGCCGGCTTCGGTCAAGTCGTCGACGTTGGTGAGGAAAGTGAGGCGCTGGTCGCGTCCGGCGCCTTCGGCGTCGACGTCGACGGCGACGAAGGGCGCGTCCTCGACGGTGATCCCGACCTTCTCGACCGGCGTGACCAGGAAAAAGCGGTCGCCTTCGCGCTTCAGGATCGAGGCGAACAGCCTGACCAGCGGGCGTCGTCCGATCGGGGTGCCGAGGTAGTGCCAGCTGCCGTCGCGCCGGATGCGGATGTCGAGATCGCCGCAATACGGCGGATCCCACAGATGCACCGGCGGCGGACCGCGCCGCGCCGCTCCGCGCGCGGTGGCGGCCAGTCCTTCGGCGGTCGGCGTGGGCAAGGGGTCGCGCCGGTTCGTCATTGTCGCGGTCTCCTCAAGGTCAAGGTAGGCGATGGCTCCGCGCCCGGCAACGGTCTGTCGGATCAGGGGTGGCGCGTCGCCGTTGGTGGGTGCGGGCCAGGCGGCGCGGCCGCCTTCGAGATAGGCCGCGCAGTCGGGCGTCAGGCAACGCGCCTTGGCGCGCGCGTACATCGCGAGTTCGTCCTGTGGTGGACGCCGAGCGCCATGCCGGTCAGGCCGTGCAGCGCGGCGGCAACGAAGCAGAGATACGCGAGTTTCATCGGTTGATCTCTCTGGTTCAACAGCGCTCTGAAAGGGAGCGTGACGGTCGGCAAGGCGGGCGATGCGCCCGAAATTCGATGGGAGCGCGATACACCAGGCCGCCCGAGTCGGCCAAGCCGGTTTTCGCGGCGCCCGATCGCGCGTCACGCTGCCGTCACGCTGGCCACGACCGGAGGTTGTCCGGTTTGTGAACGCGAGCAGGTGTTGTCGCGGGACCGCGTCGCGTTATGCTCTCTCGAACGCCGCGTGACGTCCGGCGCAGCGCGGCAGGCCCGGAGGAGCGGAGCATGAGCGACGGCGACAATCTGTTGGGCCAGATCGAGGAGTCGGGCGAGCGGCTGACGCGGGCCCGCGAGATGATCGGCCGCCGCATCATCGGCCAGGACGCCGTCGTCGAACGCGTGCTGATCGCGATCCTGTGCGGCGGGCACGGCCTGCTGGTCGGCGCGCCGGGCCTGGCGAAGACGCGGCTGGTCGAGACGCTCGGGACCGTGCTCGGGCTGATGGCGCATCGCATCCAGTTCACGCCGGACCTGATGCCGGCGGACATCCTCGGCGCGGAGGTGCTGGAGACCGGGCTGGACGGGTCGCGGCATTTCCGTTTCATCGACGGGCCGATCTTCTGCCAGCTGCTGATGGGCGACGAGATCAACCGCGCCTCGCCGCGGACGCAGTCGGCGCTGCTGCAGGCGATGCAGGAGCACGAGGTCAGCGTGGCAGGGCAGCGGCGGCGGCTGCCGCGGCCGTTCCACGTGCTCGCGACGCAGAACCCGATCGAGCACCGCCTCGAGGCGGTGCGAAAAACTCGCGGATGCCGCGAGGCTTACGACAAAGGAGCGTCGGTCCATGGGTTTCCTCTC
>JANOEW010000496.1:0-6500 GCA_031413475.1 Amaricoccus sp. | reverse complement strand
GGGCGCTGTTTTAAAAAACCTATTGCCCGTATTTGAAAAAATAGAATTTGAATCAACCGCGGTAAAAAATTACTATCCAGATAATCATCGCTATCAAAACGCGATAACTCCGGCCGGGCGCTGGCGAACGTCGAGGTCTGTCTTGGCTTCGGGATCACCGTCTTCGACGCCGCGGTCGGCGGGCTCGGCGGGTGTCCCTATGCGCCGGGGGCGGCGGGGAACGTGGCGACCGAGGCGGTGGCGGCGCGGCTGGCGGCGCTGGGGCATGCAACGGGGGTGGACGCGGGCCGGCTCGCCGAGGCGGCGGTGTTCGCGGTGTCGCTGAGGAGCGCCGCATGAGCCAGGCGACCGTCGCCGTCACGACCGACACGCGCGGGGTCGCGCGGCTGACGCTCGACCGGGCGGAGAAGCACAACGCGCTGTCGGGCGCGATGTGCGACGAATTGGCCGCGGCGGCCGCGACGCTCGCGGCCGATCCCGGCGTGCGCGTCGTGGTGCTGACCGGCGCCGGCTCGAGCTTCTGCGCCGGGGGCGATTTGGGGTGGATGCGCGATCAGTTTGCTGCCGACCGGGCGACGCGAATGGCCGAGGCGCGGCGGCTGGCGGACATGCTGCAGGCGCTGAATACGCTGGATAAGCCGCTGATCGGCCGGGTGCAGGGCGCGGCTTACGGCGGGGGCGTCGGGTTGATGGCGGTCTGCGACGCCGTGGTGGCGGCGGAGGGCGCGCGCTTCGGGCTGACCGAGACCCGGCTGGGGCTGATCCCGGCGACGATCTCGCCCTACGTGATCGCGCGGATGGGCGAAGGGCGGGCGCGGGCGGTGTTCTTTTCGGCGCGGATCTTCGAAGCGGCGGAGGCGGCGGCGCTGGGGCTGGTGACCCGCGTCGTGGCGGCGGAGGCGCTGGACGCGGCGGTGGAGGCGGAGGTCGCGCCGTATCTCGCGGCGGCGCCGGGCGCGGTGGCGGCGGCGAAGCGGCTGGCGCGCAGCCTCGGGCCGCGGATCGACGCTGAGGTGATCGAGGCGACGATCGCGCGGCTCGCCGACGTCTGGGAGACCGAGGAGGCGCGGGCCGGCGTCGGCGCCTTCCTGGAAAAGCGCGCGGCGCCGTGGGCCGCCGCGCCGGACTTGCGCGACGCGCCGCCGCGCCGTTAGATCGCGCGCCATGCTGACCGGGGGCTGATCGATGTCGAGCTACGCGCCGATCCCGCTGCCGGACTGGCGCGAGCTGTCGGAGGCCGAGATGCGGGCGGGGGCGCAGGCGTTCCTCGCCGAGGCGCGGCGGCGGCACAGCGTGCGCGACTTCGCGCCCCGGACGGTGCCGCGCGACATCGTCGAGACGTGCCTGCTGGCGGCGGGCACGGTGCCGAACGGGGCGAACCTGCAGCCGTGGCATTTCGTGGCGATCGCGGACCCTGCGCGCAAGCGGCGCATCCGCGAGGCCGCCGAGGCCGAGGAGGCGGCGTTCTACGCTGGCCGCGCCGGGCGCGAGTGGTTGCAGGCGCTGGCGCCGCTGGGGACCGCTCCGGCGAAGCCGTTCCTGGAGGTGGCGCCCTGGCTGATCGCGATCTTCGGCGCGCGGCGCAGCCCCGCGGCGGATGGGGCGCTGCGCAAGAGCTACTACGTGCCGGAGTCGGTCGGGATCGCGACCGGGTTCCTGATCCTGGCGCTGCACCGGGCGGGGCTGGCGACGCTGACCCACACCCCGGCGCCGATGGGGTTTCTCAACGAGATCTGCGGCCGGCCGGCGGAGGAGAAGCCGTATATCCTGCTGGTGACGGGCTATCCCGCGCCGGACGCCACGATCCCCGCCTTCGCGAAGGCGAAAAAGCCGCTCGCCGAGATCGCGACCTTCCTGTGACCGGCACGCCCGCGATCACGCTGGTCCCGGGCGCGACGACGCTCGCGACGCTGGAGGCGATCTGGCGCGGGACGGGCGCCATCGTGCTCGACCCCGCGGCGCGGCCGGCGGTCGAGGCGGCGGCGGCGCGGGTGGCGGCCGCGGCAGCGGGCGGAGCGGCGGTCTACGGGGTCAACACCGGTTTCGGCAAGCTCGCGAGCGTCAAGATCGCGGCCGGCGACACGGCGGCGCTGCAGCGCAACCTGATCCTTTCGCACTGCGCCGGGGTAGGGGCGGCGACGCCGGCGGCGATCGTGCGGCTGACCATGGCGCTGAAGCTGCTGTCGCTGGGGCGCGGCGCGTCGGGAGTGCGCTGGGAGATCGTGGCGCTGCTGGAGGGGATGCTGGCGCAGGGCGTGTCGCCGGTCGTGCCGGTGCAGGGCTCGGTCGGCGCCTCGGGCGATCTGGCGCCGCTCGCGCATGTCGCAGCGGCGATGATCGGCGAAGGGGAGGCCGAGGTCGGGGGGCGCGTTCTGCCGGCGGCGGCGGCGCTGGCGGCCGTCGGGCTGGCGCCGGTGGCGCTGGGGCCGAAGGAGGGGCTGGCGCTGATCAACGGCACGCAGGTCTCGACCGCCTGGGCGCTGGCGGGGGTGTTCGCGGGCTGGCGGGCGGCGACAAACGCGCTCTTGATCTCGTGCCTGTCGACTGACGCGATCATGGGCTCCACCGCGCCGCTGCGTGCGGAGATCCACGCCCTGCGCGGGCACCGCGGCCAGATCGAGGCGGCGGCGGCGATGCGGGCGCTGATGGCGGGCTCGGCGATCCGCGAGAGCCACCGGATCGGCGACGCGCGGGTGCAGGACCCCTACTGCATCCGCTGCCAGCCGCAGGTGACCGGCGCGGCGATGGACCTGCTGCGGAGCGCCGGGGCGACGCTGGAGATCGAGGCGAACGCGGCGACCGACAACCCGCTGGTGCTGGACGACGCGATCGTGTCGGGCGGCAACTTCCACGCCGAACCGGTTGCGTTTGCCGCGGACATCATCGCGCTGGCGCTGGCCGAGATCGGGGCGATCGCGCAGCGGCGGGTGGCGCTGATGGTCGATCCGACGCTGAGCCACGACCTGCCGCCGTTCCTGACGCCCGACCCGGGGTTGAACTCGGGCTTCATGATCGCCGAGGTGACCACGGCGGCGCTGATGAGCGAGAACAAGCACCTGGCGAACCCGTGCTCGACCGATTCGACGCCGACCAGCGCCAACCAGGAGGACCACGTGTCGATGTCCGCGCACGGCGCGCGGCGGCTGGCGCCGATGGTGGCGAACCTCGAGCGGATCCTCGGGGTCGAGGCGCTGTGCGCGGCGCAGGGGGTGGAGTTCCGCGCGCCGCTGACCACCAGCGCGCCGCTGCGCGCGGCGCTGGGCCGGCTGCGGACGGACGTGCCGGCGCTGGGGCCTGACCGGTTTCTCGCCCCGGACCTCGAAGCGGCGGCCGCGCTGGTGCGGATAGGCGCGCTGATCGCGTCGGCGGCGGTGGCGCTGCCGGAGATAGGTGGCTGACCCCCCCCGCCTCAGCGCGTCGGTCGACCAGACCCGGCCGTTCCGGATCGAGGACGAGGCGGAGCAGCAGGCGGTCGCCTCCTTCATCGTGCGCTCGATGTTCCGCTCTTTTGGGGCCTCGCGACGGCAATCTGATCACCGGTGGCGGCGATGGTGGTCGAGATGCTTGGGCGTTGGAGCGCTCGGCGTTGCCGCGCTCGGGCGTTGAAGCCGGCGCTGGCGCGGTCTAGCCTGAGGCGCGCACGCCAGTCCCCCGGAGGCCGCAATGCTCAACACCGTTCGCCACGGCCGGCCGGCCGACGCGCCGCCCCTGGTGATCGCGCACGGACTGTTCGGTTCGGCGCGGAACTGGGGCGCGGTCGCCAAGCGACTCGCCGAGCGGCGCGAGGTGATCGCGGTCGACATGCGCAATCACGGCGACAGCCCGCGCAGCCCCGACCAGAGCTACGCGGCGATGGTGGCCGATCTCGCCGAGGTGATCGCCGCCGAAGGCGGCCGGGCCGACCTGCTCGGCCATTCCATGGGCGGCAAGGCCGCGATGGTCCTGGCCTTGACCGAGCCCGCTTGCCTTCGCCGCCTGATCGTTGCCGACATCGCGCCCGTCGCCTACGCGCACAGCCAGATCGATTACGTCCGCGCCATGCAGGCCGTGGACCTGGCCCGCGTCGCCCGCCGCTCGGACTGCGACGCGGCGCTCGCCGCGGCGGTGCCGGAGACGGCGGTGCGCGCCTTCCTCTGTCAGAGCGTGACGGTGGGGCCGGTCGGCGCCGCGTGGAAGCTGAACCTCGCCGTGCTCGGCGACGCCATGCCGGAGGTGATGAGCTTTCCCGCGGTCGCCGGCCGCTTCGACGGGCCGACCCTGTTCCTGACCGGCGCGCAGTCGGACTACCTGCGCCCCGAGCACTGGCCGGGGATCGTCGCGCGCTTCCCCGCGGCGCGCCAGATCGCGCTGCCCGACGTCGGCCACTGGCTGCACGCCGAATCCCCGCAGGCGTTCGCTACGGCGGTCGAGACGTTCCTCGGGGCCTGACCGGCCCCGTTCGGCGGACGACGCTGGACGCACCGCTGGCGGGCTGGTATTCGAAGACGGTCGCCGCTGTAGCTCAGCTGGTAGAGCAACGCATTCGTAATGCGTGGGTCGGGGGTTCGAGTCCCTTCAGCGGCACCACCGTGAAGTAGCGTCGGTCAGCCACGCCCGACGAACGGCATGTCGGTCGCCATGATCGTCATGGACAGCACGTTGGCGTCGAGCGGCAGTTCTGCCATGTGCAGGACTGCGGCGGCGACATGGGCGACGTCCATGGTCGGCTCCACCGCCAGCCGGCCGTCGGCCTGCGGCACCCCGGTCGCCATCGACCGGGTCATGGCGGTGGCGGCGTTGCCGATGTCGATCTGGCCGCAGGCGATGCCCCACCGCCGGCCGTCGAGCGCCGTCGACTTGGTGAGCCCGGTGATCGCATGCTTGGTCGCGGTGTAGGGCGCCGAGAACGGCCGCGGCGCATGCGCCGAGATCGAGCCGTTGTTGACGATGCGCCCGCCGCGCGGGCGCTGCGCCTTCATCACCCGGAACGCTGCGCGGGTGCAGAGAAACGGGCCCGTCAGGTTCGTCGCCACCACCCCGAGCCAGGTTTCCACCGGAAGCTCGTCCATGTCGACGGCGGGGGCGAACAGGCCCGCGTTGTTGAACACGAGGTCGATCCGGCCGAAGCCGGCCACGGCCGCGTCGAAGGTCGCGTCGACCGAGGCCGGGTCGGTCACGTCGCCGGGCAGGACCAGCGCCCGGTCGGGGCCCGCTCCGGCCAGTGCTGCGGTCGCCTCGAGGTCGGCCGCGCGCCGGGCGGTGAGCGCGACCCGCCAGCCGGCGGCGAGGAACGCCAGCGCCGTCGCCCGACCGATCCCCGCCGAGGCGCCGGTGATCAGCGCGACCTTGCCCTCGTCCATTTCCGTCCTCCACCCGCAACCCCCGATCCTTGACGCGTTCGCGCCGGCAAGGAAAGGCCCCGCCGCCGCGCGGGAACCAACCGCGCACGCCGTGGTTGACCGCGATCACGAAAGGAGCGCGATCATGACCACCACCTTCCTTCTCGGCTTTCTCGCCTTCGGCACGATGGGCGCCGTCGCCGTGTTCGGCTACCTCAGCGCCGTGCGGACCGCCGACCGGCTGCATTCCAACACCCGCAAGTCGACCCTCGCCGCCGACGCTCCCGACCGCGTGCCGCCGGGACAGCGTCCGGTGGACGTGTGACGTCCGCGACGGGCGGCGACGGAACCTCCGCCCGCCCCGCCGGTTGATCCGCGAGTCAACCGCCGAGACCGAAACCGAAACGGAGACCCCGACCATGGCCAGCAAGACCCTCGACGCCCTGTTCCACGACACGCTCAGGGACGTCTACTACGCCGAGCGCAAGATCGTTAAGGCGCTGCCCAAGATGATGCGCGGCGCGCGTTCGCCCGAGCTGAAGGCCGCCTTTCAGGGCCACAAGGAAGAGACCGAGAGCCAGATCGAACGGCTGCAGCAGGTCTTCGAGATGATCGGCAAGCGGCCGCAGGCCAAGACCTGCCCGACGATCGACGGCATCCTGGAGGAGGGCGAGGAGATCCTCGACGACTACAAGGACAGCCCGGCGCTCGACGCGGGCCTGCTCGCCGCGGCCCAGGCGGTGGAGCACTACGAGATCAGCCGTTACGGCTCGCTGAAACGCTGGGCCGAGTTGCTCGGCCACGCCGACGCCGCGGCGCTGCTCGACCAGACTCTTCAGGAAGAGCGCGCGACGGAAGAAAAGCTCGGCGGCATCGCCGACACCACGGTGAACGCCGAAGCCGTCGCCGCCGAGTAACCCCGCGGCGCCGCGCCCGAGACCCGCGTCGCGGGCCGCGGCGCGACGGCGTCAGCGCGGCCCCATCCGGATCGCGCCGTCGAGCCGGATCACCGTGCCGTTCAGCATGACGTTCTCCGCGATCGTCACGACCAGATCGGCGAATTCGCCCGGATCGCCGAGGCGGGCGGGGAACGGAACCTGTGCCCCGAGGCTCGCTCGTGTCTCGGCGGGCAACCCCTCGAGCATCGGCGTCAGGAACAGGCCCGGCGCGATCGCGACCGCC
>JANOEW010000495.1:0-2354 GCA_031413475.1 Amaricoccus sp. | reverse complement strand
ACCGCGGCGGTGGTCGGCGTCATCCTCAGCCTCGCGATCTGGTTCGCGTCGCACGTGGTTTTCGCCGAGCATGTGGCGGTGACGTCGTTCGGCCTGGATTTTGACCTGCCGCGACTCGCGACCGTCGATCCGGTCTCGCTGGCGCTGGTGGTCGCGGCGCTGGTCGCGGTGTTCCGCTTCAGGCTCGGGCTGTTCACGGTGATCGGGAGCGCGGCGGCGGTCGGCGTGGCGCTGCGGCTGTCGGGGATCGCCTGAGCGGCTTGCCGCGGGGTGGCGGGCGGGCTATTCCCGACAGAACACGTCGGATAAGAGGCTTCGGCTTGGGCGAGCGCATCCTCACCCTCCTCGCCTGGCTGGTCGGCGCCGTCTGCGTCGCGCCGATCGTCGCGGCGGTCGCCGCGGCGCTGCTCGGCGATCTCGCGACCTGGCGGGCGCTCGCGTCGACGGTGCTTCCGGCGTACGCGCGCAACACGCTGGCGCTGGTCGGCCTCGTCGGCGTCGGGACCGTGGCGGTGGGGACCGGGGCGGCCTGGCTGGTGACGCTTTACCGCTTTCCCGGCGCGCGGACGCTCGAGATCCTGCTCGTGCTGCCGCTCGCCTTCCCGGCCTATGTGCTCGCCTACGCCTACACCGATCTTCTGTCCCACCCCGGAACGGTGCAGTCGGCGCTGCGGGCGGTGACCGGCTGGGGGCCGCGGGACTACTGGTTCCCGAACATCCGCTCGCTGCCTGGGGCGGCGCTGATGTTTGTCTGCGTGCTCTATCCCTACGTCTACCTGCTGGCGCGCGTGGCCTTCGCGGCGCAGTCGGCCACCGCCTATCTCGCCGCGCGCTCGCTCGGGCAGGGGCCGCGGGCGGCCTTTCTGCGCGTCAGCCTGCCGATGGCGCGTCCGGCGATCGCCGCCGGTGCGCTGCTCGCGATCATGGAGACGATCGCCGACTACGGCACCGTCGCGCATTTTTCGGTGCGGACCTTCTCGACCGGCATCTATCAGGCCTGGTTCGCGATGCAGGATCGCGGGGCTGCGGCGCAGCTCGCGTTGTGCCTGCTCGGCTTCGCGCTGGTGGTCGCGGTGCTCGAGCGCATCCAGCGCGGCCAGGCGCGGGCGCACATGCGCGGCGGCCAGCTCGGGGCGATGCCGCCGGTCGTCCTGACCGGCGCGCGCGGCTGGGCGGCAAGTTTCTTCTGCATGCTGCCGGTGCTGGCGGGCTTTCTGCTGCCGATGGCCATCCTCGGACGCATGGCGTGGAGTTCGGGGCAGAGCCTGCTGGAGCCGCGCTATCTCGATTTCGTCACCAACTCGCTGACGCTGGCGGTAGTCGCGTCCCTGGTCACCGTCGCCGGCGCGATCGTGGTGGGCCACCGGGTCCGGACGGCACCGGGGCGGCGGTCGCGCACGCTCGCGCTCGGGTCGGGGCTCGGCTACGCGGTGCCGGGGGGCGTGATCGCGATCGGACTGCTGGCGCCCTTCGCCGGGCTCGACACCACGATCGACGCCTTTGCGCGGGCGCGGTTCGGGGTGTCGACGGGGTTGATCTTCACCGGATCGATCGGCTTGCTGGTGGTCGCCTACGTGGCGCGGTTCATGGCGGTCGCGCTCAACGGCTTCGACGCCGGGCTGGCTGCAGTCAGCCCGAACACCGACGCCGCGGCGCGTACGCTGGGGCGCACGCCGCCGCGGGTGCTGTGGGGGGTGCATCTGCCGATCGTGCGGGGCAGTTTGCTGACGGCGCTGCTGATCGTGTTCGTAGACGTGATGAAGGAGTTGCCCGCGACGATGCTGCTGCGACCGTTCGACTTCGACACGCTGGCGGTGCAGGCGTTCCGGCTGGCCTCGGACGAGCGGCTGGATCAGGCCGCCGTGCCGAGCCTGGTGATCGTGGCGGTTGGCGTGCTGCCGGTGGTGCTGGTCTGTCGGGCGATCGCGAGGCAGGCGCGGCGGCCAGGCGGCGTGGCGCTGGGCCCCGCCTGAGGTCAGTCGGCCTCGGCGCCGTCCGCGAGCACCGCGCCGAGGAAGCCCTCGAGTTGCCGGCCCGTCGCCAGCAGGCTGCGCGCCGCCCCGAGGCTGGGCGCCTCGAGCGACGGCAGCGGGGCTTGGAACGCGGCCTCCGGGCTGAGCGCCTCCGGGTTGGCCGCGGGCGCGGGGATCGGCGCCGTGCCGGCGCGCGCCGCCATATACGCCGCCATGGCGACGCGGCCGGGATCGTCGGGCGCGGCGGCCGCGGCGCGGGCCCAGTCGCCGGACGGCCAGGCATAGGGCCTGGCCTCGCGCGGCGCTCCCGCGGCCTCGAGTTCGGCGATCGCCGCTGCCGGCGCGCCGGCGCGAGCGAGCGCGGCGGCGCGCAGGCGGGCG
>JANOEW010000494.1:0-1517 GCA_031413475.1 Amaricoccus sp. | reverse complement strand
GGCCCGCGCGCCGAGCGCCGCCAGCCACAGCACGGCGAGCGCGCCGATCACGCCGGCGGCCATGCCGAGCGCGATCCATGTCGCCCCCGACAGCACGGTCGCGACCCCGATCAGCGCCGCGGCAAGCGCGGCGACTGCGGCCATGTAGACCGGGCGCGGAAGTCGCCGCTCGCCGCCCGCCTGATCGCGAAACAGTCCGGCCGCGCGGATGTCGCGCGCCCGCGCCAGCGGCCACAGCGTGAAGATCAGCGCCGTCAGCGTGCCGTAGAGCGCGGCCTCGGCCAGCGGCCGGGGATAGAAGCCGAACGCCACCGGCACCGGCAGTCGATCCGCGACGAACGGCGCCGCCGCGAGCGGCAGCGCCGCCCCGAGCGCGAGCCCGATCGCCACGCCGAGCAGCGACAACAGGCCGATCTGCACCAGATAAATGGAGAAGACCGTGCCTCCCGTCGCCCCCAGGGTCTTCAGGGTGGCGATCGTCTCGGTCTTGCCCTCAAGATAGGCCCGCACCGCCGCCGAGACGCCGACGCCGCCGACCGCGAGCCCGGCGAGCCCCATCAGCACCAGGAACGCGCCGAGCCGATCTACGAACCGGCTCAGCCCGGGCGCGCCGTTGCGCCGGTCGCGCCAGCGCAGGCCGGTGTCGTCGAACCGCGCCTCGGCCTCGGTCCGCAGCGCGGCCAAGTCCGCGTCGGGGGCCAGCCGCAGACGATAGGCCGAGTTGAACAGCGAGCCCTCGGTCAGCAAACCGCTCGCGGCCAGGGCGTCGCGTCGGACGATCACCCGCGGTCCGAAGGCGAAACCGGAAACGGCGCCGTCGGGCTCGGTCTCGAGCCGCGCGGTGACCACGAAATCCTGCGTCCCGAGCCGCAGCGTCGCGCCAGGGCCGATCCCGAGCCGGTCGAGCAGCACGCCGTGCGCCGCCAGTCCCGGCAGTCCGTCCCGTGGCGCCAGCGCTTCGGACAGCGTCGCGCCGCCGGCGAGCCCGACCGAGCCGAACAGCGGATAGGCGGCGTCGACCGCCTTGACCTGCACCAGCGCCCGTTCGAGCTCGGCGCCCGGTCGCGCCAGCGTCACCATGGAGCGGAAATCGACGATCTCCGACACCGTGGCGGCGTTCGCGTCCATCCACGCCCGCTCCTCCGTGGAGGCGAAGCGGTAGGTGAACTCCATCTCCGCGTCGCCGCCCAGGAGCGTCGAAGCCTCGCGATCGAGCCCCTGCTGGATCGCGGCCCGCACCGAGCCCACGGCCGCGATCGCCGCCACGCCGAGCGCGAGGCAGGCGAGGAAAACCCGGAACCCGGCGAGCCCGCCGCGCAGCTCGCGCAGCGCGATCCGCACCGCGACCGGCCGCTTCACTCGGCGGCCTCGGCGAATCGCTCGAGGGCGCCGTCGCGCAGCCGGACCACCCGGTCGCAGCGCGCGGCCAGCTCCGGCGCGTGTGTCACCAGCACCAGCGTCGAGCCGAGCCGGTCGCGCAGCCCGAACAGCAACTCGATGATCGCCGCCCCGGTCGC
>JANOEW010000493.1:0-9317 GCA_031413475.1 Amaricoccus sp. | reverse complement strand
GCTCGCCATAGGCACCGTCGCTGATCGCCGATCGTTCCTGTCGATCGCGCGCGTCCGCATCGGAATAGTACCAGTCGTAACCCTCGCCGCCCGCGACGTTGCCGATCAGGTAGTCGAGATCGTAGATCGACCCGGCATCGGCGTCGGCGTGGTCCGACCCATCCCGCCAGTCCGACAACGGCATGTAGTTGTCGATACCGACGAAGTCGATCTCCGGATCAGACCAGAGTGGATCGAGATGAAACAGAACGTCGCCGGACCCATCGCTTGGATGGTGCCCGAAATACTCCGACCAGTCGGCTGCATAGCCGATCTTGACGCGCGGCCCGAGCACGGACCGAACATCCTGCGCGAGCGCGCGGAGCGCCCGCACCGCGGGGTAGGCGGCGGTTGCGTCGCGGACCTGGGTCAGCGATCGCATCTCCGAGCCGATGCAGAACGCATCGACGCCGCCGGCAACGGCGCAGAGATGCGCATAGTGCAGGATGAAGCGGCGGTAGGACCATTCATCGGGACCGGAATAGACGACGCCACCGTCCTCCACCGCGAAATCGGACGGTTGCGCCTGCCCGAAAAATGCGTCGACTTCGTCGGCGGCCTGCCTGGTCTTGTCGGGCGAGGCCGGCTGCCCGGGGGCGCGCGACAGCGTGATCCGCCCGCGCCAGGGAACCCGCGGCTGGTCGCCCGCGCCGGTCCACGGATCGGTCAATCCGTTCCCGCCGAGAATGTCCATGAGGATAAAGGGATAGAACATCACCGAATGACCGATGCCGTTCATGTGGCTGATCGCCTGGACCACCGACGCGTCCGACGGCGTTCCGCCGAACACCGGCCGGTCTTCGAGACGGCTGACCACCTTGGCCGCCGAACGTCTCACGCCGGAGACCCGCCACGGCGACTGCCGCCCGTCCGGGGTGGCCTGCTCCACCGCCGGTTGCAGCGTGCACCGGTCGCAGCGCAGATCGTCGCCGAACCAGCTGACCACCAGCGAAACCGACGTCACCGCAGGCAGCTCCGCGCGCAGTTGCTCCAGCGACACCAGCAGGTCGGGCCGTCCCCGGTCGTTGTTCACGTTGGCGACGCGCGTGCGGCCCTTGCCGAGCCTCAGGTGCACCGGCGAGGTCGCGAGCGCATATTCGCCGGTGCCGGGCACGAGGGCGACGCCGCGAACGTCGAGGGCGGGCGGCGTCGTCAGCCCGGCGACGACTTGGGACACCCGACGAAACACTTCGAAATTGAACTGCGGAATGCGGTTGCCGAACGGCGCGAGCTCGAGGTTCTCGAAGACGACGTAGGCGGTTCCTCGATATGCCGGCGCCGTGTCTTCGCCTTCGATCGCCGCGATCAGCGGGTCGGGAAGCTGATCCTCCGCGCCCGTATGCAGCCGCCAGCCGACCCCCGCCAGCGCCAGCTGCTGGCCATCCGCCCAGATCCTGCCGATCCGTACGACCTCGCCCTCGCACACCGCCACCGCGAGGCTGATCGAATAGCTGTGCTCGCGCACCCGCTGCGACGGCGTGCCGCCACCCTTGCCGCCGACGCGCTGCGAGGTCACCTCGTCGAGGAAACGGCTCGACCAGATGATCTGGCCCGCCACGCGGACCCGGCCGAACACCCGAGGCAGCGGGGCACCCTCGCCCGCGCCCATGACCCTAAACCGATCGACGCGGCCGGTTTCGACGATTTCCGAACCGAGCCCGGTCAGGCGCTGATCGATCACCGCCCCCAGAGTCGCGCCAAAGGCTTTGCCGATCGCCCCGGAAGCGATGCCGACGACCGACCCGCCGAACGATCCGCCGATCGCCGCGCCGGCGGCTGACAAGAGCAAGGTCGCCATCAGATCCTCCGGTCGGGAAATCGAAACACGGCCGCGATCCGTCGCGACCAGGCGGGCGTCAGCGGCGATTCGACGACACCATGCCCTCTGTAGGCATGGATCAGCGTCTCGTGCCCCGGTTCGGCTCGGGCCAGGATGCCGACATGCTTCGCCACGGCCCCGTCCTGCATCCTCAGGACGGCGACGTCGCCGTTTGCGCGATGCTCGCGCGCAACCGTCAGCAGGTTGCGCCCGGCCGCCAGCAGCAAATCCTCGGTTCGCGACGGCTCCGACCAGTCGGGCGTGTAGGCCGGAACCGGCTCCGGCTCGGTGCCGACGAGGTCGCGCCAGACCCCGCGCACCAGCCCGAGACAGTCGGCCCCCGCGCCCCGGCAACTCGCTTGATGCCGATACGGGGTTCCGATCCAGGCCCGCGCGTGCGCGACGACGACATCCCCCGGCGCCGCGCTACGCATGTCGACGGCTCGATCCGTCATGCACCTGGCCGTCCTTGGGATAGGCCGCGACCCAATCGTCCCCGGGAATATGCGGAAACCCTCTGAAATTCAGAAAATTCGCGAACTTGTCCCGGCAGGTTTCGACCCGCTTGTCGCAGCCTGCGACGATGCGAAACCGATCGCCGACCGCCATGGTCGCGCCGGGCTGGCGCCAGAACTCGATCCGCCGCTCGCCGCCGGGCAGGACGGCGTCGGACTTGATCGCCGCGGACATGCCGGCGTTGGCCCCGGTCGACCACGCAAGCGTACCCGCCGCGAACCAGCCGTCCGCGAATCCCGCGAGCCCGGCGACCGTCACCGTGTCCTTCGACAGCACCGCGCCGATCTCGGCTTCGGCCGAGAACGTCGGCGTGTCGAGGTCGGCCCGACATTTCTCGTCGCCCAGCCGGCGATCGCAGGTGCGGTGCAGGGTGCGCCCGACCGCTGCGTTCAGCGCTTCCGTGAGCCCGCGAAGCTCGACCTCGAAGGCCCCGTCCGAGCGCCGGATCTCGCCGAAATGGCCGACGAACATCAGTACCCGCAGGTCCGTCCGCTCCCAGTCGACCAGCCAATGCTCGATACGGGCGCGGTCGAACCAGCCAGCGCGCACGTCGTCCTCGGTGACCCCGGCGTCGCTCAGGGCGCCCATCACCTGCGCGTTGTCCACCGCGAGGCCGGTCGTCGCCTGAACTGCGCTCGAATCGAGCCCCGTACTCGCTCTGAACGTCGATCCGTCAAAGAACAGGTCGGCGTCGTGGTCGGTGAAGCCGTATTCGCGGTCGTCGTGGCGACGCACCCGCCAGCAGCGACAGATCTTGGTTGCGCCGCCGTCGAGCCGGGCGCGCAGCTCGGGATCGATCCGCCGCATCAGAGCCTCACTTCGATGACCGGGATCGACGGGATCTCGCCCGCGGCGAAACCGGCGAGCGACGTGGCGATCCGGTCGGTTTCGAACCGGACCGGCACGTCGAACTCGAACCCCGCCGTGATCTCAGCGCCGTTGACCGGCGCGACCTGGAAACGCACGACCCCGCGCTCGTGATCGACCGAAAAGTCCTGCCCTGAGTCGAGGGCGACGCCGCTCCGACCGAACATCACGGTCCCGGCGACCGGCTTGCTGATCGGCCGGCGATACTCGGCCACGCCGGACGCATACCGCTTCGCCAGCGAGAAATCCCTTGTCGTGCCGTCGCCGACGCCGATCGTCTGATCGAAATGGCCCGGCGTACCGGAGGGAAGACACGACTTGAAGTCGGTCCAGTCCTTCCACCGAAACCCGAACACCTGCCCGTGGCGCGCCTCGAAAAACGCCGTCACCTCCGCCAGGTCGTCCAGCGACCGCACCCCGAGCCCCGCGTCATAGCGCCGCCGGGAATGCGCCCAGGGGCTGTTGCGCTCCTCGAAGCCGTTGCGCAGCTGCACGATCTCGGTGCGCCGCTCCGGCCCGCCGATCGAGCCCACCGACAGCGGCGCGGGGAACCGCACCTCGTGAAAGTTCATCGGCGTCTCTCCTCACAGATTGCGACGGCCGCGCTTCATCGCGCGCGTCATCTCGGCCGCGATCTGGCTCTGCGAGCGCTGGAACCCGGCCGCGTCCGGCGTCGATATGTTCATGGTGACGTGCACCGCCCCGGCCCCGCCACCCGAACGGATCCCTAGGCGGCCGTCCGCCCCGCGCGCCAGCGGCACGATCGCCTCCGGCCCTGCCTCGCCCATCAGCCCGATCCCACCGCGCATCGGAAACTGCATCGGCCCGTCGACGACGCCGCCGCGCGCGAAAGCGGCCACGCGTCCTCCGGTGAACGCCGCCCCGTTCGCAAACGGCGACAGCCCGCCGAGGATCGCCTGCAGTCCACCAGTTACTGCCGACCCCACCGACTTCTGCACCGGCGCCAGCGCCTGGTTCAGCACTGCGCTCGACAGGCTGCGACCGATCCCGGCCAACGTCTCTGATAGCCGCTTGCCGTCGAACACAAGCCCCTCGAAGGCCCGCCCGATCGACGCCGACACCGAGCGCGACATGCCGGTCGCCTGGCTGCCTGCGTCCTTCAGGCTGCCGCCCACGCCGTCGAGCTCGCGCCGGAACGCCGCCGTCACGCCCTCCAGGCCCGACAGGCTGCCTTCGAGACCCGCGAGCTGCTCTTCGAGCCGGCTTATCTCCGCGTCGTCCGCCATCATTCCTCCCGATCGGGCGTCACGCCCCTGCCTTCGGCCCCGCGTCCGGATACCGCGCGACCAGCGCCTCCAGCGCCGCCCGATTCAACGGCGCGGCCGCCTCGTCGATCCCGGCCAGCAGCATCAGCTCCGCCGGCGTCAGATCCCAGAACACCGCCGGCGCGAGGCCCAGCTCGACCATCCCGAGCCGCATCAGCTTCGGCCAGGCGATCCGCGTCACGCCGCCTCGTCCTCGCCCGGGATCGAGAACGTCAGCTTCAGGAGCCGCGCCGCCGCCTGCGCCGCCTCGACCGGCCCGCCGTCGATGCGCCGCCCCAGCAGCTCCGCCTCGCTGATCCGCCAGCCGCCGCCGTTTAGCCCCGCGACGATCAGCGCGATCAGATCCTGAACCCGAAATCCGCCGGTCTCGAACCGCGCGATCATCTCCATCAGCGACTCGGCCTTCAGCCGCGCCTCCAGCTCCGCCAGCGCGCCCAGCGTCAGCCGCATCACCCGCGGCTCGCCGTCGACGCTGAGTTCGACCTCGCCGCGAAACGGATTGGCCATCAGATCGCCTCGAAGCTCACGGCCCCGGCCGACGCCAGCGCCAGCTCGTAGACCGCCTCGCCGTCGTGCTGCCCGGAATACTCCAGGCTGGTGATCTGGAACGGCCCTGACACCACGCCGAAGCTCGGGATCACCACCTGAAACGTCGGGATCTCGCCGGCGAAAAAGATCGCCCGCGCCCGCTCGTCCGTCGCGTCGTCGCGAAACACCCCCGACCCGCTGATCGCAGCACTCCGCACACCCGCGCCCGCCAGCAGCTCGCGCCACCGTCCCGCGCTGCCGAGGTTGGTCACGTCCACCGTCTCGGCGTTGAAGGCAATCCGCGTCGCGCGCAGCCCGGCGATCGTCTCGAAGGCACCGGCGCCGCTCAGGTCCAGCTTGATCAAAAGGTCCTTGCCTCTCTGGGCCGCCATGTCCTCGTCCTCTCGAAAAGGGGGTTAACTGCGATATCGTGTCAGCCGGCCTCAGCCTGCCGGCTCGGAGATCCCGCAATCGCGTCAGTCGTCCTGATCGACCACGGCCCGGAACCGCAGCGCCACGCGCCGCTTCTCCGGCGCCCGCCCGCGCTCGGCCTTGGCCTGCAGGAAGCGCAGCGCTACCACCCGGCCCGCCGACAGCTCCAGCGGCGTCCCGATCAGGCTCGCGCAGATCGCGCCCGCGATGCGCTTGGCGGCATCGAACCCGTCCCGCCCCGAATGCACCGCCACGGTGAAGTCGTGGACCGCGCCGCGGCTGGTCTTTGTGTCGTTCGCCCGCACGCTCTCCTCGCCGAGCGTCACATAGTCCACGGCCGGCGCCTCCGCGCCCCGCTCCAGCGGCGCGTCGTGGATCGCCGCGCCAACCAGGGCCGCCACCGCCGGATCGCCCGCGAGCCGGCCATAGACCGCCTGCTGCAGTCCCGCCGCAAATTCGTAGCTCACAGCGACACGCCCTCCTCGGCGAGGATCTCCAGGAACCGCCCCTCGGCGTCGGCCTCGGCCACCGCAAGGATGTCGAACACCCGCACGCCCTCGCGCAGCCGCTGATCCGCCCGCGGCCGCGAGACCGCGCCTACCGGCGCCCCCCGCACCACGATGCGGTAGCGCACCCGCGATCCCGGCCGCCCGGCGACGAAGTCCTCGCGGCCTCCCCGCGCCTCGACCTCGGCCCACAGCGCGCCTAGCGGCCGCCAGGTCACCGCATGGCCGCCCGACCCGTCAGGCGCGCTCTCGCGCGTCTCGAGGGTCAGGCGGCGCGAAAGCCGAACCGGCCGCGTCACGCGGCGCCTCCACCGATCCGGGTGGCGCGGTACGCCTCGATCAGCACCAGCACCCCGAACGGCATCGTCCCCGGCGCAGCGGTCTCGCTGCGACGCTCGTAGTAGTGCGCCGCCAGCAGGAACACCGCCTGCCGCAGGTCCGCCGGCACCGCGTCCCAGCTCTCGCCGAACCCCGCAGTGAACCGGATCTCCACGTGCCCCGCCCGCGGGATCCGCGGTAGGCTGCGCCCGAACCGCCCCACCAGCCGCGGCCGCTGGCTGTCGCGCAGCACCGACCAGGCCTCGGGGTCAACCTCAACGGCCGCGCCGTCGGCGTCGACCAGCGTCACGCCCTCCACCGAGCGCACCGGCCCGATCGGCAGCCCCTGGCTCGCGTCCTCGCGCCAGCGGGTCAGCGTCCACGCGAACGGCCGTGCCAGCAGCGCGCGGCCGATCCGCGCCTCGATCGCCGCCATCGCCGACCGCAGATAAAGCTCGAGCACCGCGTCGAGCGATCCGTCGTCGGCGAAGCCGCTCCCCAGCCGCAGGTGCTCGGCGAACGCCCGCACCGGCACCGCCTCCAGGGCAGGCGCGCTCACTTCGGTCAAGATCATCGCGAAATCCTCACTGCGGGCCGCCGCCCGTTGCGATCCTGAGCACGATCCCGCGGCTCAGCACGCGATCGTCGCTGGTCCGGACCCGGTTTGTGACATGGTAGACCCGGCCCGGCGCGCCGCCCTCGAGCGCCGCCCAGGACGTCTGCGCGTCGTGGTCCTGGCTCGCCACCCGCAGCCCCGCGCCCGGCGGTCCGTCCGGCTGCACCGACCAGCCGAGGTCGCGCAAGACGACCTCGCCGGGCGCGAGATGACCCCGCCGCCAGTCCATCACGAATGTGACGGCCTGGTCGGCGGGCTTCAGCACGTATCCGCTCATCGACCGGCCTCCCGGGCCGAAGCCCCGAACGACACGCCCCCGCACCGCCCGAGCGGAGAGGAGCAGCGACTGGAAGACGCGGAGGCGTGCCGGCCCGCCCCGAAGGGCGGACCTCTGCCGCGGGCGCGTCGGATGGATCCGACGTCAGCTCGCCGCGAATTTCAGGAGCTTGATCGCCGCGAAGTCGCTCACGTCCCCGCCCACGCGCTTGGTCGCGTAGAACAGCACGTGCGGCTTGGCCGAGAACGGATCGCGCAGGATGCGCAGGTCCGGCCGCTCCGCGACGGTGTAGCCGGCGCGGAAGTCGCCGTAGGCGATGGCGAACGCGCCCGGAGCGATGTCGGGCATGTCCTCGGCGATCAGCACCGGATAGCCCATCAGCCGCGCCGGCTCGCCGGCGGCGAGGCCGTCCGACCACAGGAACCGCCCGTCCGCGTCCTTCATCTTGCGCACGGCGCCCGCCGTCTTCGAGTTCATCACGAAGGTCGCGTTGGCGCGATACCGGGCGCCCAGCGCATAGACGAGATCGACGATCGCGTCGGCCGGGTCGGAGGCCGAGAAGTCGCCCGCCGAGCCGGTCGGCACGTAGCCGAGCGAGCCCCAGGCCCACAGCTCGGTGTCGACCTTGGGATAGTTCAGGAACCCCGTCGGCTTGTCCGACCCGTCGCCGTTGACGAAGGCGCTCGCCTCGGCGCGGCTGAACTTGTCGGCGATGCGCTGCGCGAGCCAGCCCTCGACGTCGAACGCGCTGTCGTCGAGCAGCCGCTGGCTCGCCTTCGGCAGCGCGGCCAGCTCGTGCAGCGGGATCGAGATGCGGTCGACCTGCGGCGTGCCGGTCTCGGCGCTCGTCGCGGTCTCGCTCGCCCAGCCAGAGCCGATGTCGGTGTGGTCGACCAGGACATCGAAGGCCGAGGCCTCGACCTGCACCACGTTGGCGATGGTCCGGATCGAGGCCGAGCTCCGCAACACGCCGACGATCGCCGCCGCGGTCTGCGGATCGACCAGATACCCGCCGTCCGCCGCCACCGCGGTCGACAGCGCCTTGCCCTCGAGCGCGAGGCCGCGCAGGCCGTCGTCGTCACCCGAGCGCAGATAGGCCCCGAAGGCCTTCTTGTGCGGGGCTTCTGTCTCGCCGTGGCCGAGCGGCGGGCGGTTTATCGCGATGGATTTACGGTCGAGCATGGTGAGACGCGTGTCCTGTTCCTTGAGTTTCGACTTGATCTCGGACTGAAAGCTGCTGAATTCGCTCAGGAACCCGGTCAGCGCCGCCTTGACTTCCAACGCCGGGTTCTGACCCGGCGCGGCAGTCCCCGCCCCGGAAGTGCTGTCAAACTTCTGCATCAGATCGCTTCCTTGCTGACTGATCCCATCGCCGGCGCGCGTTCACGCCAGCATCTCCCGCGCCGCGCGGAAGGTGTCCGCCAGCGCTTGCGCCAGGTCGTCGCCCTCCTCGGCCGCGGTCTGCACCCGCGCCTGCGGCAGCATCGGGAAGGTCACCAGCGACACCTCCCACAGCTCGATCTCGTGCAGCAGCCGCTGGCCCCCCGCCGCCTTCTCCGCGCGCAGGGTGCGATAGCCGATCGACAGGCCGTCGATCGCGCCGGCCTGCAGCAGCACATGCGCCTCGCGCGCCGCATGCACCTCGAGGAGCAACCGCCCCTTCACGAACAGGCCCCGCGCGTCCTCGCGCACCTCGTCCCAGACGCCGATCGGCCGCGACGGGTCGTGCTGCCAAAGCATCTTGACCCCGTGCCCGTCGCGCTTCAGCCGCGCCAGCGAGGCCTCATAGGCCCCCGGCTGCACCACGTCCCCGCCCTGGTCCGCCGCGCCGAACAGGCTGGCGTGCCCCGCGATCACCGCGCCGTCCTTCAACGCCAGCTCGCCGTCGAACCGGCGGAACTTGGTCTCCAGCGCCGGATAGCCGGCGACACCATTGATCATCCCGATCTCCCTCACGGCGCGTTCAGTTTCAGAAAGGCGTAGAGCATGTCCGCGAGGATCAGCGACGCCGCCCCGCAGACCGCGAGCCACAGCCGCATCTCCAGCCGCTCCAGCGTCTCCTCGATCTGGTTCAGCCGGCGCTCCAGCTGCTCCCAGCGTTCCTCGGAGATGC
>JANOEW010000492.1:0-2836 GCA_031413475.1 Amaricoccus sp. | reverse complement strand
GCAATGGGTCAGTGCGCCGGCCGCCGCGCAGGGGCCGACCGGCGGCGCGGTCGCCCGCGGCAAGGCCACGATCAGCGCGACAGCCGAGCGCTCGACCATCCGGCAGAAGTCGCGCCGCGCGATCATCGACTGGAAGGGCTTCGACGTCGGCCGCGGCCACGAGGTGGTGTTCGACCAGCCCGGCAAGCGCGCAGCGACGCTGAACCGGGTCGCGGGCGGCAAACGAAGCGTGGTCGCGGGCGCGATCCGCGCGCCCGGCACAGTGGTGATCCAGAACACCGCCGGGGTGATCTTCACCGGCTCGGCCCGCATCGACACGGGCGGGCTGGTGGCCACCAGTCAGACCGTCGACGCCGAGCAGTTCCGCGACGGCGGCCGGCTCGCGATCGGCGGCGGCGAGGCCGCGGACGCACGCGTAGTCAACGACGGCCGTGTGACCATCCGCGGCAAGGGCCTAGCGGCGCTGGTCGGTCGCGACGTCGAAAACGCCGGCGCCATCGTCGTGGACCGCGGCACGGCCCTGCTCGCTTCGGGCGCGCGCACCACCCTCGACCTCGGCCGCGACGGCGTCATGCGCATCGTCGTCGCCGGCGACGCCGAGGGGGCCGGACGCGGCGTGACCAACAGCGGCCTGATCGACGCGCGCCGCGTCGTGCTCAGCGCCGGCGCCGCAGCCAGCACGCTCGACGCGGCGATCAACACGACGGGCGTGATCCGCGCCGCTTCGGCCGCCCGGGACGGCGGCGCGGTTGAACTCATTGCGCGCGAAGGCACGGTCCGGATCGCCGGCGCGATCGAGGCCTCGGGCGGGCGCCGCGGCGGCACGCTCACCGCGACCGGCTCCACGATCGAGATCGCAAGCCCGGCCAGGATAGACGTCAGCGGCGGCCGCACCGGCGGCGTCGTCCACCTCGGCGGCGGCGTCGAGGGCAACGGCCCGCTGCGCCGCGCCGACCATCTGCGCATGGCGGCCGGCGCGCGTATCGCGGCCGACGGCGGCCGCCGCGGCGGCGAGGTCGTGCTGTGGTCCGACGGCTCGACCATCTTCGACGGCGCGATCACCGCCTCGGGCCGCGAGCGTGGCGGCTTCGTCGAGACATCGGGCAAGTTCGCCCTCGCCGTCGGCGACGGCGCCTCGGTTGATGCGGGCGTCGGCGGGCAATGGTTACTCGATCCCCGCAACGTGACCATCGGGGCCGGCGCGAACATGGCCGTCGGCGGCGTCAACAACCCGCCGGCGACCGGCACAGGCCCTTACGTGATCAACGCCAACTCGATCGCGACGGCGCTGAACAACGGCAACGACGTCACCATCACGACGGTCCAGCCCGCATTCGCGGACGCCGGAAACATCACCGTAACGAACGCTGTTACGTGGAACGGGGCCGGCGACCTGACGTTGGATGCGGACGGCTCGATCGTGGTGAATGCGAACATGATCTCCAACGGGGTCGGCGGAATGACGTTCCTCGCACGGAGCGGCAACATTCGGGCGACGGATGCAGTGGCAAACATCAGGATCTCGACGAACTCCGGACCGCTTTCGTTCGCGGCGACCGCCGGCACGGTCAGCCTCTCGCATTTCAGCCCGCAGTCCGGCAACAACCTGCAAGTCTTCTCCACCTCCGGCTCGGTCGACGTTCGCGCCGGAACCGCCATCGCGATCACGGGCGGCGGCGCGACCGGCCGGTGGGTCCGCATCGGGCAGGTCGGCAGTTCCGCCGACGTCACAATGACGGCGCCCATTATCTCAATCATCGGCGGCGGGGTCGCCACAGCGCCGCAGCCCTTCGCCGAGGTGGTCGCCGGCTCAGGCGGCTCGATCACCATGACCGCCGACACCATTGCCGTCACGAACGGCGCGGCCCCTGCCAGCATCCGGGCGGTCAACACCGCCGACCTGACGCTCCAGGCGACCCGCCAGACCTGGGCCGGCGCCGTGCAGGCCGGAACCGGCGCATCGAACGGCGGCAACGTGTTGATATCCGGGGCAATCACCGCCACGGTCGCGCCGATCTTCGGCCTCGCGCCGAACCGCGTCTTTACCTTCGCCGCGACGACGCCCGATGGCGATCCGTCCAGCTACACCTCGCCGCTCGCGTTTGCCGCGACCACCTCCGGGACCGGCGCGGTCGACCTCGCGGCACCGATCCAGGCGTCTCAGGTCACGCTGGTCAGTGAGGAGCGTGTCGCGCTCGCGCCGGGCGCGACCGTCACCGGCACGGGACCGAACGACGCGATCGTGATCGCCGCCGGGCGCGAGTTTCGCAACCTCGCCGGCGCTGACGCACTCACCGCCGGCGGCTTGATCGCCGGCCGTTGGCTCGTCTACGTGAACACGTTCGACGGCATGACCGGTATCGAGCCCGCACCGCGCGAATTCGACCTCTACGGCCGCCCGTTCGCCTCGAACCCGCCCTCGACGATCGCCTTCGACGGCAACCGGCTGATCTACGGCGATCGCCCGACCCTCACGCTGACCGCCGAGACGCTGTCCAAGAGCTACGGTGACGAGGTTGCCGTAGGTTTCACCTACGCCGGCCTGCGCCCGGGCGATACGCTCGGCGCCGCCCTTTCCGCGGGCCCCGATACGTCGAGCGACGGCGCGCCCGAGGACGCCGACGTCGGCGTCTATGACACGTTCGTCACCGCAACGCTGTCGCAGCAGGGCTACCTGCTCGACATCGTGAG
Source organism: Amaricoccus sp. (assembly GCA_031413475.1). Lineage (GTDB taxonomy): Bacteria > Pseudomonadota > Alphaproteobacteria > Rhodobacterales > Rhodobacteraceae > Amaricoccus. Next base: position 145 of record JANOEW010000492.1, on the reverse strand, counting down.
CGGGACGTTGACCGTGAACCCGGCCCAGCTCACGCTCGCCATCGGCCCGCAGAACCGCTTCTACGGCTCCACCACCTTCGACGGCCGCGGCTTCACTGCGGGCGACTTCGTCCTCGGCCAGGACGAGAGCGTGATCACCGGCGCG
>JANOEW010000491.1:0-1659 GCA_031413475.1 Amaricoccus sp. | reverse complement strand
GGGCGAGGCGCCGCTGGCCTCACGCAAAGCGGCGCGAGCTGAAAAGCTGCTGCAGCGGCCCGAGATCACCCGGCTGGTGTCGGCGCAGGCCGCGGAGTTGACCGGAGACCGGGCGAAGGCGCTCGAGATTTATTCGACGATGCTGTCGAACGACCGCACCCGTTTCGTCGCCGTCGAAGGACTGATGCGCCAGAAGCTCGAGGCCGGCGAGACCGACGTGGCGCTGGCGCTGGCGAAGAAGGCCTTCGCGCTGCGGCCCGACAATGGCGGCGTGCTGCGCACGCTGTTCGATCTGCAGTCGAAGACCGAGGACTGGTCGGGCGCACGCGAGACCCTGAACGCGTCGATGCACGCGCGGCTGACGCCGCGGGACGTCGGCAGGCGGCGCGACGCGATCCTGTCGCTCGCCGACGCGCGCAAGGCGCGGGCGGCCGGCGACACCGCGCGCGGCAACGAGGCGGCGAAGCAGGCGAACAAGCTCGCGCCGACCCTGGTGCCGGCCGCGGCGCTGGCGGCGCAGGCGCATACGGCCGAGGGCTCGAAGCGACGCGCGGCCAAGGCGCTGACCGCGGCCTGGTCGGCGAACCCGCATCCGGACCTCGCCGCGGCCTTCGCGGCGATCGAGCCGGACGAGACCCCATCGGCGCGGCGAAAGCGCTTCGAGGCGGTGGTCGGGGCGTTGCCGAACGATCCGGAGAGCAAGCTTCTTGCCGCCGAGCTGGCGCTGGCCGCCGAGGACTTTCCGGCGGCGCGCAAGGCGCTCGGCGATCTGGCAGAGACCGATCCGACCACGCGCAGCCTGGCGGTGATGGCGGCGATCGAGCGCGGCCAGGGCGCGCCCGACGCGGTGGTGCGCGGCTGGTTGGCCAAGGCCCTGGGCGCCTCGCGCGGGCCGCAGTGGATCTGCGGCAAGTGCAAACACGTGCACGCGGCCTGGGCGCCGGTGTGCGAGAACTGCGGAGCCTTCGACACGCTGGACTGGAAGACCCCGCCCCACGCCGCGGACGCGGGGCTGGCGCAGTCGGCGATGCTGCCGCTGATCATCGGCGCATCCGAGCCGAGCCCGGATACCACCGATACCGGGTCGCCGGGGGGCGCGCGGCCGGAGAAGGCTGTCCAGGACGCGGAGGTCATCGCCGCCGGCGCCGCCTGATCCGGAGCGCGGGCCGGGCATAGCCGGGCGTCGGCATGGTGCGCGCCGGGTGAGGCGCGGACGGGGGGGTGCGGCGATGGAGCTCGGAACGGGCGGGGGGTGCGACCCGGTCAGCGGCGCGCCGAACCGGCAGCGATTTCTCGCGGACCAAGGGGTGGCGGCGGACGGGCCGAGGGTCATCGTGCTGGTCACGCTGGCGGATGCGCGGGCGTTCAACGAGCTGCTGCGCGCGCTGGGGCACGAGCGCTCGGACGCGTTCGTGCGGGCGGGCGCGGAGCGGCTCGCGGCGCTGCGTCGGCTCGGCTTCGCGATCGACGACTTCGGCTCGGGCTACAGCAACATGAGCAACCTGAGCCGGTTGTCGGCGCAGACGCTGAAGATCGACCAGAGCCTGGTGCGCGGCGTGTCACCGGGCAGCCAGGCCGGGCGGCTGCTGGCGGGGGTGGTGGCGATGGGCCCCGCCCTCGGTTATCGCACCGTGGCCGAGGGGACCGAGACCGAGACCG
>JANOEW010000490.1:0-5489 GCA_031413475.1 Amaricoccus sp. | reverse complement strand
CGACGGATGAACAACTGCTGCTGGCCCAGGTGTTGGAGCGGCGCATCCGCGACCTGGAGATCGAGATTCTCCGCCCGGAGCGCGGGGAGTTCAAGGCGGCGCTCAGGGAGCGGTTGGGCCCAGGCCCTGCGCGCCCACGTCCTCTTCAAGCGCGACAAGGACTACATCGTGCGGAGCGGCGAGGTGATGCTGATCGACGAGTTCACTGGCCGCATGATGACCGGTCGCAGGCTGTCCGACGGTCTGCACCAGGCGATCGAGGCCAAGGAAGGCGTCGGCATCAAGCCCGAGAACGTGACCCTCGCCTCGGTCACCTTCCAGAACTACTTCCGCCTCTACGAAAAGCTCTCAGGCATGACCGGCACCGCCATGACCGAGGCCGAGGAATTCGCCGAGATCTACGGACTCGGCGTCGTCGCGGTGCCGACCAACATGCCGGTGATCCGTGAAGATCACGACGATCAGGTGTATCGAACCGCGCGCGAGAAGTTCGCCGCCATCGTCGAGGAGATCGGCCGCGCCCACGGGATCGGCCAGCCCATCCTCGTCGGCACCACCTCGATCGAGAAGTCCGAATCCCTCTCCGAGCTGCTCAAGACCGCCGCGGTGCCGCACAACGTGCTCAACGCCCGCTACCACGAGCAGGAGGCCAAGATCGTCGCCGACGCCGGCCGCCCCGGCGCGGTGACCATCGCCACCAACATGGCCGGCCGCGGCACCGACATCCAGCTCGGCGGCAACGTCGAGATGCGCGTCGTCGAGGCGCTCGAGGTCGCCGAGACGACCGGCGACCACCTCGACCCCGCCGCGATCCGCGCCGGCGTCGAGGCCGAGGTCGCCGAGGCCAAGGCCCGCGTCATCGCCGCCGGCGGCCTCTACGTGCTCGCCACCGAACGCCACGAGAGCCGCCGCATCGACAACCAGCTGCGCGGTCGCTCCGGCCGCCAGGGCGACCCCGGCCGCACCAACTTCTACCTCTCGCTCGAGGACGACCTGATGCGCATCTTCGGCTCCGACCGGCTCGACGCGATGCTGGGCCGGCTGGGGATGAAGGAGGGCGAGGCGATCATCCACCCCTGGGTGAACAAGGCGCTGGAAAAGGCCCAGGGCAAGGTCGAGGCGCGCAACTTCGACATCCGCAAGAACCTGCTGAAATATGACGACGTGATGAACGACCAGCGCAAGGCGATCTTCAGCCAGCGCCGCGAGATCATGGAGGCCGCGGACCTGTCCGACGTGGTCGGCGACATGCGCCACCAGGTCGTCGAGGATCTCGTCGCCGAACATGTTCCGGCCCGCGCCTACGCCGACCAGTGGGACATCGCCGGCCTGACCGAAAAGACCCGCGAAACCTTCGGCCTCGACCTGCCGCTGCAGGCCTGGGCCGACGAAGAAGGCGTCGATGGCGAGGTAATCCGCGACCGCCTCACCGCCGAGGCCGACGCCGCCATGGAGACCAAGGCCGCCCGCTACGGCCCCGAGACCATGCGCACCATCGAGAAGCAGGTCCTCCTGCAGACCATCGACCGCAACTGGCGCGAGCACCTCGTCACCCTCGACCACCTGCGCAGCGTGGTCGGCTTTCGCGGCTACGCCCAGCGCGACCCGCTGAACGAATACAAGTCCGAGGCCTTCCAGTTGTTCGACGCGCTCCTGACCAAGCTGCGCTCCGAGGTCAGCCGCATGCTCGCCCATGTCCAGGTGATGACCGCCGACGAGCAGGCCGCGATGATCGCCGACCTCCAGGCCCGCGCCGCCGCCGCCCAGGCGCAGACCCAGCTCCAGAACGCCCCTGCCCCGGGCCCGGCCCCCCGCGTCCCAGCCATGGCCGGCGCCCCGGCCGCCCTCGCCGCCGGGTCGCGCGTCGACGCCGACGACCCCGCCACCTGGTCCCACTCCGGCCGCAACGACCTCTGCCCTTGTGGTTCGGGCAAGAAGTACAAACACTGCCATGGCCGCCTCTGACGCCGATCAGCCTGATGTCGCCGAGCGCGTCGCCACAAACTGTAGGCCTCCGCCCGCCACCGCCGACCTGACGGCCGTCGACGCCGGTCCGACCAGCGCGCCGGGTCAGCGGCGCACGGGCGCGGGCGGCGACTCGCAGAATCTGCCCACGCCGTTACAACTGCAAAGGCAATGAGTCACACGAAAGCCGGTTGCTCGCTTCGCCGCCCGGCGCGTCAACCAAGGTTGCCATCGGGTTAATGGTCACTGACTTATCTCGCAAGATCAATATTATAGCCTTTTGCCCGCGTGCGGACAAAAGGTTCTGGCTACGCGTCCGGGGCATGGATCAGACGGCGACTGTTTTCCCCGTCAATGCCGGAAGTGCCGCATTCCGGTGAAGACCATCGCGAGACCGGCCGCGTCGGCGGCCGCGATCACCTCGTCGTCCCGCACCGAGCCCCCCGGCTGGATCACCGCCGACGCCCCGGCCTCGGCGGCGGCGATCAGCCCGTCGGCGAAGGGAAAGAATGCGTCCGAGGCAACCACCGAGCCCACCGTCGGCGACGCCACCAACCCCAGCGCGGCGGCCATGTCCATGGCCTTCCTCGCAGCGATCCGCGTGCTGTCGACCCGGCTCATCTGCCCCGCCCCGATCCCCACCGTCGCGCCCGCCTTCGCATAGACGATCGCGTTCGACTTCACGTGCTTGGCCACCAGCCAGGCGAACATCAGGTCCGCCATCTCCGCCTCGGTCGGCGCCCGCCGCGTCACCACCCGCAGCCCACCCGGCCGCCCCGCGTCGCGGTCCTGCAACAGAAACCCGCCCGCGACCTGCCGCCACGCCAGCCCGCCAGCCGCCGGGTCCGGAAGCATCCCCGCCGCCAGCAGCCGCAGGTTCTTCTTATGCGCGAACACCGCCGCCGCCGCCGCGCTCGCGGCGGGCGCGATCACGACCTCGGTGAAGATCTCTGCGATCGTCGCCGCCGTCGCCGCATCCAGCTCGCCGTTCAAGGCCACGATCCCGCCGAACGCCGACACCCGATCGCAGTCGTAGGCCGCCCGATACGCCGCCTCCAGCGTCGCCCCCCGCGCCACCCCGCAGGGGTTCGCGTGCTTGACGATCACGCATGCGGGCCCCTCCTCGGGCGGGAATTCCGCCGCCAGCTCCCACGCCGCGTCGGTGTCGTTGATGTTGTTGTAGGACAGCGCCTTGCCCTGCAGCAGCCGTGCCGTCGCCACCCCCCGCCGCCCCCACCCGTCGCGGTAGAAAGCCGCCCCCTGGTGCGGGTTCTCGCCGTAGCGCAACCCCTGCGCCAGCCGCCCCGCGACAACCCGCCGCCGCGGCGCCGCCTCCCCCACCGCGCCGGCCAGCCATGCCGACACCGCCGCGTCGTAGGCCGCCGTCCGCCCGAAGGCGGTCAGCGCACAGGCCCGGCGGAACGCCAGTCCAGTCCCCCCACCGGTCCGCTCGAACTCGGCGAGGAACGGCGCATAGTCCTCCACGTCGGTCAGCGCGGTCACGAACGCATGGTTCTTAGCCGCCGAACGCAGCATCGCCGGCCCGCCGATGTCGATGTTCCCCACGCAGGCGGCAAAGTCGCCCCCCGCCGCCACGGTCGCCTCGAATGGGTAGAGGTTCACCACCGCGAGGTCGATCGTCCCGATCCCGAACGCGTGCAGCACAGCGCGATGCGCCGGGTCGTCGCGCAGCGCCAGCAGCCCGCCGTGGACCATCGGATGCAGCGTCTTGACCCGCCCGTCGAGCATCTCCGGAAACGCCGTCAGCGCCGCGACGTCGCGCACCGGCAGCCCCGCCGCCCGCAGCACCGTCGCCGAGCCGCCGGTCGAGACCAGCTCCACCCCCGCCGACTCCAGCCGCTCGGCGACCGGCACGAGCCCTGTCTTGTCCGAGACCGACAGCAGCGCGCGGGCGATGGGGACGAAATCGGCGGACATGCGGAAGGCTCCGGACGATGGCCCCGCCGGCCTCAGCGCGGACCGGTCTCGGGCCCGGCTTCGGCCCGGGGCGCCTCGGCGATGCGGAGGAAGGACCAGGTGACCTGGCCGAGATACTCGACCACTTCGGCGCGCACAACCACTTGCCGCGTCGGGCGCGGCGCGGCCCGCGTCGAGTCGAAATAGACCGAGTCCTCGACCGTGACCTCGCCGCCGCCGGCGCGAAACTCCCAGGTCTCGCCCCCCGGCAGCGTCAGGATCGCCGCCTCCGGCCCCGGCTCGAAGGCGACCGTCACGTCGGGGTGCAGATGAAACCGCGCCGCGAACCCCATCCGGCCGCCGGCCATCCGCGCGGTCCGGTCGTAGGTCGCTCGCGCCCGGGCGTCGGTCACCGTCAGGATCTCCTCGCCCCGCGCCTCGACCCCGCGGGCGTCCACGAAGATCCGCCGCTCGTGCAGCAGACCCTTGCTCGCGACATACCCGTCCTGCGTCGCCAGCAGCCACATCCCGGTGGCATCCTGCGCCTGCCGCACCGAAACCAGCGTCGGTCCCGCGATCAGAGCCCCGCCCGCGAAACCCGCCGACGAAGCGCCCTCGACCTCGACCGTCGAATGCGCCGGCGTCGTCCGCGCCCGCCGCGCCGGATCCGCCGCGAACCCGCGTCCCGACCCCTGGTTCACCACCAGCGCCTGCCTGCCCACGCTCATCTCGAAGGCGAGCGTCCCGGCGTGGGCCCCGCCCGCCCAGTCCCCGACCGGCGGCGCGGCGCCGTCCATGACCAGCGCCACCCGGCCGCCGGCGAGACGGGCGTAGCCCATCGGCAGCCGCAGCCGCGGCAGCTTGTCCAGCCGCAACTCCGCCAGCGCCTTGTCGATGCCGAGCGCGTCGCCGCCGCCACCGCCGTGGAACCGCGCGAGCGTGCCGTCGCCAATCCGCAGCGGCCGCAGCGCCGGCACCATGCGCACGATCGCGGTCAGGTGCGGGGTCGCCGCCGCACCGCCGGCGTCCTCGAGCAGCCGCGCCGTCCAGATCAGCAGCGCGAGCGTCTGGCCGAGGTCCTCGGGGCTGCGCGATCCGACCTCGCCTTCGGGACCGACCGTCGCCGCGGCGAGCGCGCCCAGCCGCTCCACCGCCGATGCGTGGCCCGCGTGCGGCAGCATGCGGCCGATCCAGACCAGACCGCACAGCGCCCGCAGTCGACCGAGGCCGGGGGCGGCCTGCGTCCCGGCGCGCTCCAGATAGCGCCCCTGCGTCGCCAGCGCGCGCCAGAAGCGGTCCGTCGCCGCGCCGTCCAGTCCCTCGGTCAACAGGGCCGCGTGGGCGACCCAGCGCATCGCCCGCAGGCCGGCGACCTCTGGGTCCCAGCCCGGTCCGCCGCCGCCGCCGAAACGGCGGATCCAGTCGAGCGTCCAGGCCTGCGCCAGCGCCCGCGCCGGACGCGTGCCGCGCGCCGCCAGATCGTCGAGCCAGCCGCAGCCCTGCCGCGCGGCCTCGAGCGCCGGCTCGGCGGCCGGCGCGTCCCAGATCGACCGGCCCTCCAGGCCGACGTCCCGCCCGGCCGCCTCCCACGCGCCCGCGACCAGCCG
>JANOEW010000489.1:0-2513 GCA_031413475.1 Amaricoccus sp. | reverse complement strand
TCTCCGCCGCCTCGTTCCAGGAGACCACCCGCGTGCTGACCGAAGCGGCGACGCAAGGCAAGCGCGACAAGCTGGTGGGGCTGAAGGAGAACGTGATCGTCGGCCGGCTGATCCCGGCGGGCACCGGCCGCGCCACCTCGGAGATCAAGCGCATCGCCACCGAGCGCGACAAGAAGATCATCGAGGCGCGCAAGGCCGAGGCCGCCGCCGCGATCGAGATCGCGGAGCCGATGGAGCCGGCGGTGTTCGAAGCCGAATAGGGCATTTTCAGCCAAAGTGGTTCCGGTTTGGCGGTCCGAAAATGCCCTGACTCTATGAATCAGAGCAAAATTCTAGGATCAGACCCAGTCTGATCCGTTTTTGCTCTAGGCGCCGCAGCCTGACCCGACCGCGAACGGGCCCCTTTCGGGGCTCGTTTCGTTTGGTGGCCGCCGCTGCCGCGCCGCTGGGATTCGTGATGTCCGGGCCGCTGACGGCGCGCGGCCGTTGCACGGTCCGGCCAATTGCGGCACGCTCCGGCCGACGCCGCTGCACGACATCCCGGACCCATGCGCCCGCTCAACGCCGCCACACCCGATCTTCGACATCCAGGCGCGCGGCGCGGGTGATCGATTTCGTCGCCATCGAGGTCACCTGCCCCGACGACGCCACGGCCGAGCGCATCGCAGCGGCGCTGCTCGGGCGCCGCCTCGTCGCCTGCGCGCACCTGCGGCCGGCGATCCGCAGCCGCTATCACTGGCGCGGCCGGATCGAGGACGCCGCCGAGACGCCGCTGACGCTTCGGACCCGCGCCGCGCTGTTCGACGCCGTCGCGGCGGCGGTGCGGGCGCTCCACCCCTACGAGACGCCCGCGATCGTCGCGACCGCGATCGTCGCCGCCGACCCCGCCTACGCCGCGTGGCTCGCGGCCGAGACCGCGGGAGCGGCCTGAGCTTGGCCGGCGCCGCCCTGCCCCGCGCCGCAGCGGCCCCCGCCGACGACCGCCTGCATACGGTCAGTTCGGACCATATGTCCCCCGGCCGCATCCGCGCCGGCCGCATCCTGGTCTGGGGGGCGAGCGCGCTGCTGGTCGGGCTGTTCGCGCTGCAGGCGCTGCACGCCGCGGGGATCGCCGACCTCGGCTTCGCCGACTGGCGGCCGGTGCTCTACGGCTACGTCGTCTGGGCCGTCGCGCTCGGGGTCGGCCAGGTGATGATCCGCGGCGAACGCGGCAAGCGGGCGCTGTTCCTGCTGCCGGCCGCGCTGTTCACCGTGGCGATGGTGGTGTTTCCGCTGGTGTTCGGGCTGTGGATCGCGTTCTCCGACTGGAACCTGTCGTCCGCGACGGGCCGCAGGTTCAATGGCGTCGACAACCTGCGGCAGATGTGGAGCGACCCGTTCTACTGGAACGCGTTGAAGAACATGACCTACTACGTCGCCGCGGTGCTGGTGGAATACGCCGTCGCCTTCGGCCTGGCGCTCCTGCTCAACGCCGACATCCGCGCGCGCAAGTTCTGGCGGGTGGTGTTCCTGATCCCGCTGATGCTGTCGCCGGTCGCGGTCAGCTGGATGATCGGCAAGTCGATGCTGGAGACGCGGTTCGGCCCGGTCGCCCGGCTGATGCGCGATCTGGGCTGGGAGAGCCCCGCGTTCTTCGCCACGCCGGAGATGGCCCGCCTGTCGATCATGCTGATGGACGCCTGGAGCTTCATCCCGTTCATGATGATCATGTTGCTGGCCGGGCTGCAGTCGTTGCCGCGCGAGGTGATGGAGGCCGCGCGGGTCGACGGCGCGACGCCCTGGCAACAATTCTGGCAGGTGACCTTCCCGCTGATGCTGCCGGTCAGCGTCACCGTGGTGGTGATCCGGATCATCTTCAAGCTCAAGATCGCCGACATCATCATCACCGTCACCTCCGGCGGGCCGGGCGGCGCCACCGACAGCGTGACCTCGTTCATCTTCCGCGAGTACCGCGACCGCTCGAACGTGGGTTACGGCACGCTGCTCGCCATGGTCTATCTGGTGATCATCGTCGTCTTCGTCACAGGGTTGCTGAGCTTTCTCAACCGGATGCTGCGCCGCTCGCACGGGATCGACCAGTGAGCGACGCCGCGCCCCGCGCCTTGGGCTCGCGCCTGCTGATCTACGGCGCGCTGTCGCTCTGGGCCTTCGTCTGCCTGTTCCCGGTGTTCTGGACCGTCACCACCGCGTTCAAGGTCGCTCGCGACGTCACCCAGGGCGCGCTGATTCCTTGGGTCGATTTCCAGCCCGCCTGGCTGGGGTTTCGCGCGCTCGGCCTGTCGCCCGACACCATCGGCGCGGACTCGACCCCGCGCGCGGAGTTCCTCAAGCGGTTCTGGAACAGCGTGATCGTCGCCGTGTCCGCCTCCGGCCTCGCGGTCGTGCTCGGCACGCTGGCGGCCTACGGCCTCAGCCGGTTCTCGTTCCGCTTCGGCTGGATGCGCAACAAGGACCTCTCGTTCTTCTTTCTCAGCCAGCTGATCCTGCCGCCGGTGGTGCTCGCCCTGCCCTTC
>JANOEW010000488.1:0-1806 GCA_031413475.1 Amaricoccus sp. | reverse complement strand
GGCCCTTGTGCTTGGGCGCGAGCAGCGGCAGCCAGTCGGCACGGTCGGCGCCGGCGACCAGCCGCTTCCAGCCGAAGATCGTGCCGATTGACACCCCGATCTCGCGCGAGACCCGGTGGCACGCGGCCCAGACGCTGGTCTTCATGCCCGTCTGGGTCTCTTCGGCCGCTTCCAGCGCCCGCAGCCGGCGCGCCGCCTCCGCCCGCACGCTCGCGGGCTTGGCGTCGAACCCCGCCCAGTGCGTGCTGGGCTCGTCCACCGGCCGCGCCGCGACCGGCGCCGCCAGCGTCGCCCGCATCGCCCGCGTCTTGATCTCGTCCCGCGCCCGATGCGGCAGCAGCGCCATGTGGTATTCCCACCCGCCGCCCTTGCCCTCGCGCCGCGGCGCCAGCGGCCGGCCGTCCGCGTTGGTCGCGCGGGTCCAGTTCTTTGCCCTGATGTGCTTGTTGACCGCGCTCTTGTCGGCCGGCATGTCCGGAAGGCGCGCCTGCGCGATTTCCAGGGGGCTCCACCAGACCTTCATCAGCGCACCCCGGTCCGGGCGGCGCGCCGCGCCGTGTCATAGGCCTTGTCCAGCCGCTCGCGCTGCTCCGCCAGGCGGCCGACCTCGACCCACGGCAGGAACGCCTCGTCGATCACCGCGTGGCCGAACAGCTCGGCCCCCAACTGCATCAGCCGCACGTCGCCCGGTGACCTGCACCAGCGCCAGCAGCCGTAGATACGGGATCGTGTGGTCCTCCCGCGCCTCCGACGCATAAGCGTCCAGCATGTTCTTGCTGACGTCCTCGCCCAGCCAGGCGCCCATCGCCGCGGCTATGCTCTCCCGGTCGGCCTCGCGCAGCGTCACCGCCACCGCCTTCGCGATCCGCGACCGCAGGCTCGCGGCACGTATCTCCTGCGGCGCATAGGCCACCGTCACCGGCTGCGGCGTCCAGTCGAACAGCTCGCGGGTCGAGGCGTCGCCAGCCGCCCGCACCATCACGCGTCTCCCTCCGCGATCACCGCGAGGATGCGCGCCCGCGCATCCTCGCTCGCCTTCGCCCAAAGCCGCTGAAAGCTGGCGACGATCGCGTCGTCCGGGTCGGCCGCGCCGGCCCCAGCGGAGCCGGCCAGCGCCGCCTCTGCGTCCCGGATCGTCGCGACGCCGCGCCCTATGACGACGGCCGCCAGCTGCGCCTGGCGCTCCGCCGGCAGCCGCGAAAGCCGCTCCAGGTCCTTCTGGCTGTGCGCTACCGAGCTGCCCTGCAGCGCCGCCGCCGCCTCCCGGTCCAGATGGCGGCCGATCGCCGCCATCTTTTCCAGGGTCCGCTTCGACCAGCCGGTCCGCTCAGCGCAGGCGACCGACCAATCCGCAATCGTTGCGGATTGGTTTTCGGGGGACCTGCGGTCACCGCCCCGGCCCGCGCGCGGGTTCTCGATCTGGAAAAGCCGCTGCAGCTCGTAGGTGAAGATCGCCCTCTCCAGCATGCTCAGGTCGCTGCGCGCCAGGTTCTCCATCAGCTCGTCGCGCAGCAGCTCGTCCGCGCTGCGATGACCGCCCACGACCGCGCCGCCCTGATCCGCACGAACCTCCCGCCCGATCCGCCACCAAAGCCCGGCTAAGAGCCCCCTAAGAGTTTAAGAGCGCCGCCCTCTTAATCGCCCCGCCATAACCCGCCGAGCCCCCAAATGCCCTCCAAACTGCCTCTGGTTCAAAACCATACTCCACCGTCAACTTTGCCGCTAACCCCAGCGCTCCCCGAACAACACCGCTAGTTCCCACCTCTTCCCGGGTACTTCAAATCTAAGTGGTTACGTACAGGCAGC
>JANOEW010000487.1:0-2604 GCA_031413475.1 Amaricoccus sp. | reverse complement strand
CTCTCGGGAGCAGGCGCTGTCCACGCGACAGGAGGCCGGGCGCTCGTGGCCCCGCGGCCCCCGGGCTCACATGTCCATGCCGCCCATGCCGCCCATGCCGCCCATGCCGCCACCACCGCCGCCGCCGCCGCCCTTCTTCTCGGGGATCTCGGCGACCATCGCTTCGGTCGTGAGGAGCAGGGACGCGACGGACGCCGCGTTCTGAAGCGCCGTGCGGGTGACCTTGGTGGGGTCGATCACGCCCATGCTGATCAGATCGCCGTACTCGTGGGTGCGGGCGTTGTAGCCGTAGCCGCCGGTGCCGCCGGTGCGGACCTTCTCGATCACGACCGCAGGCTCGATGCCGGCGTTGACGACGATCATGCGCAGCGGCTCTTCGATGGCCCGGCGGATGATGTCGACCCCGAACTTCTGCGAGGGGCTGAGCTTCAGGTCGTCGAGCGCCGACGCGGCGCGGATCAGCGCGACGCCGCCGCCCGGGAGGATGCCCTCTTCGACTGCGGCCTTCGTGGCGTGCAGCGCGTCCTCGACGCGGGCCTTCTTCTCCTTCATCTCGACTTCGGTGGCCGCGCCGACCTTGATCACGGCCACGCCGCCTGCGAGCTTGGCGAGGCGCTCCTGGAGCTTCTCCTTGTCGTAGTCGGAGGTGGTCTCCTCGACCTGGGCCTTGATCTGCTGGATACGGGCCTTGATGTCATCTTTCGAGCCGTGCCCGTCGATGATCAAGGTGTTGTCCTTGTCGATCGTGACCCGACCCGCCTGGCCGAGATCGGCGAGCGTGACGGCCTCGAGCTTGATGCCGAGCTCTTCGGCGATCATGCGACCCCCGGTGAGGATCGCGATGTCTTCGAGCATCCGCTTGCGGCGGTCGCCGAAGCCCGGGGCCTTGACGGCACAGGCGTTGAGCGTGTTCCGGAGCTTGTTGACGACGAGCGCGGCCAGGGCCTCACCCTCGATGTCTTCGGCGATGATCAGGATCGGGCGGCCGACCTCGACCACCTTCTCGAGGAGCTTCACGATGTCGCGGAGCTGGCTGACCTTCTTCTCGTAGATCAGGATGTAGGGGTTCTCCATGACGACCTGGAGGCGATCCTGGTCGGTCACGAAGTAGGCGGACAGGTAGCCGCGATCGAACTGCATGCCTTCGACGACGTCGAGGAGCGTGTCGAGACCCTTGTTCTCCTCGACGGTGATCACGCCTTCTTTGCCGACCTTGTCCATGGCCTGGGCGAGCTTGAGGCCGATCTCGGCGTCGCCGTTGGCGGACACCGTCGCGACGTTCTCGATCTCTTTGCTGTTCTGGATCGGGCGAGACTGCACCTTCAGGTCGGCGACGATGGCTTCGACGGCCGCGTCGATGCCGCGCTTGAGCTCCATGGGGCTGTGGCCCGCGGCGACCATCTTGGCGCCCTCGGTGTAGATCGCCTGGGCGAGCACCGTGGCCGTCGTCGTGCCGTCACCGGCGACGTCCGAGGTCTTGGAGGCGACCTCCTTGACCATCTGGGCGCCCATGTTGGCTAGCTTGTCGTCGAGTTCGATTTCCTTGGCGACCGTCACCCCGTCCTTGGTCACGGTGGGGGAGCCGAAGCTCTTTTCGATAATGACGTTGCGCCCGCGGGGGCCGAGGGTCACTTTGACCGTGTTGGCAAGCAGGTCGAGCCCGTGGCCGATGGTCCTGCGCGCTGCTGTTGAAAACACGATGTCTTTGGCCGCCATGACTGTTTCTCCTGAGCGCGATGTCTAGGGATCTGCGAGGTGGGGCCCTTGGTTAAGCACACCCACAGACGACGTCAAGCGCGCAGAAGCGGCCGGGGACACGAAGTCCGTCCTTGCTTCGAGGCCCCGGCGCTCTGAGCAGGCGCAGGGGCACCGCCCGGAGCCCGGGCGGTGCTCGCCGGCAGGCGCGTTCCATCATAGGGAGGTGACGCGTCCGCCTGCGCGGGATCACGCGGCCTTAACCGCGATCTGACGGGGGCGGCTCTCGGGCACCTTGGGCAGGGTCACCCTCAAGACGCCGTTCTTGATGGAGGCCGTGATGGCCGTGGCGTCGACCCGGGTGGGCAAGGTGAAGCTCCGGGCAAAATTCCACGACCTCTGCTCCTGGTGGAGTACGACGTGGCCATCGGGGCTCTCCAGCTTGCGCTCACCACTGATGGTCAGCACGTCCTCCACCAACTCGACCTTCACATCGTTCTCGCCCAGGCCTGGAACGTCCGCGGTCACGATGAGAGCTGTGCCCGTGTCGTACAGGCTCGACCGGGGGGACACGCGCACCGGCGTATTGGGCGCCTGGTCGTAGCCTCGGAAGGCACGCGAGGGCAGACCGTTCATGGATGCCAGCGTCCGTTCGAGATCCGAAAATAGATTCAACATGACGAAACCTCCTTGTTTGCGTTGTTTGCGTTGTGCTTGTGGGATTGGGTCGCCGCCCGACCGCGCCGTGGAGTTAAGCCCCACCATCGTTTGGTCAATGCCTTGACGATCCGGCGACGGTGCGCCGGCGCGATCGAAATGTGCGCGGTCGTCTCGTGACGGATCCGAGTATGGTTGCGCCCGGCATGTCCACGCTGGTGACGTACTTCGATCCGCGGCCGGTGCCGGCCG
>JANOEW010000486.1:0-1916 GCA_031413475.1 Amaricoccus sp. | reverse complement strand
CAATGGTTGTCCGGGGTGATATAGCCGTCCGCCAGGGCGACCTCGATGTTTTGATACTTTGAGACCACGTCGCGCAGCTGGTCGAGATCGACCTCGACGGCCCAGAGAGTAATCGGCGCCGACACGAATGCTGCGAATGCGCAAGCTGCAGTCCTTCTCATGAGAAGCTCCCTCGTTCACGACGCGCTGCCGCCACCGTCGTCGGCAGCCGCCTTGGAGATGATAGCACCCCGCAAGAACAACTGCACACAAAACGAACCGCCGTTTAATGCGACGCGGGGGGATGGCGACGCCCTCCCTTGGCTTTCGGAGGTTCGTTTCTTTGCAGCGCATCGAAGCTGCATGAGCGCGGTGCGAAACCCGTGCTATAGTCGGCCGAGGGGGCGGGCCGTTGCGACTACCCCGGCGGCCGACCCGAGGACATTCGGACTCTAGCGCACTTCATGGCACAGATCCTCACCGTCGCCCTTCTGTCGCTGGTGGTTTCGATCCGAACGGGAATCGCGGCGGCCGCGGAGCCTCCCGATTGGGCGGAGGTCAGCGCGATCTTTGTCGAACGATGCGTCATGTGCCACTCGTCGCATGGGGCCTCGCTCGACCTGCGCCTCGACACCTACGAGGCAGCCGTCGCCGGAAGCGCCAGGGGGGCCGTTCTGGTGCCTGGCGACCCGGCCGGCAGCGAGCTGCTCCGCCGCCTGCGGGGTGAGAGCCTGCCCCGCATGCCATTGCTCAGTTATCCGCTGCCGCCAGAACAGATCGACCTGATCACGCGGTGGGTCGAGGCCGGCCTGCCCGAGACCCACGGCGGCGCGATGTTGCAGGATCGGGCCGGAGCCGCAACTCCAGGCAAGACCAGCGCCGAGCGTCCGCTTCGCTGAAATGGCCTCGAAGCATCGCTGATCTGCGCCGTGGACAATCGACAGCTGGCGCCGTCCGGCAATTGCGAATGCAAAGAAGGGCAGCATTGTCCGCAACTCGGTCATCGGGTGCGGGAGTTTCGGATGGCCGGACATGGCGCAATGCTGACACGGGCTCGGACAATCCAACGCGGTCCTCGCGGGACACTGGGTCGCAACACCGCTTCATGAGGACGCGCCTTGGCGCCTGCGTCAGGCGGTCGCCTTGGCGATCGCCTGGTCGAGGTCGCGCATCAGGTCCTCGGCGTCCTCGATGCCGATCGACAGGCGCACCACGTTCGCGATCGCGCCGGAGGCGGCCTGCTGCTCCGGGGTGAGCTGGCGGTGCGTGGTCGAGGCCGAGTGGATGATCAGCGAGCGCGCGTCGCCGAGGTTGGCAACGTGGCTGAACAGTTCGACCGAGTCCACCAGTCGCACGCAGGCGTCGTAGCCGCCCTTGAGCGCGAAGGTGAACAGCGCGCCGGCGCCGCGGGGATAGAGCCGCCGCGCCCGCTCGTTGTAGGGCGAGGAGGCGAGGCCGGCGTAGGTCACGTAGTCGACCGCCGGATGGGTTTCGAGCCAGGCGGCGACACGCTCGGCATTGCGGACGTGGCGCTCCATCCGCAGGCTGAGGGTCTCGATGCCGAGCAGGGTCTGGAAGGCGGTAGTGGGCGCCATGGTCATGCCGAGATCGCGCAGCCCGATGGCGATGCCGTGGAAGGTGAACGCCATCGGGCCGAAGGTCTCGTGGAACTTCAGGCCGTGGTAGGCGGCCTCGGGTTCGCTGAGCGAGGGGAACTTGCCGCCCGCCGACCAGTCGAACTTGCCCGAGTCGACCACGATGCCGCCGGTCACCGTGCCGTTGCCGGTCAGGTATTTGGTGGCCGAATGGACCACAAGGGTCGCGCCGTGTTCGATCGGGCGGCACAGGTAGGGGCTGGCGGTCGTGTTGTCGACGATCAGTGGAATGCCGGCCTGATCGGCCACACGGGCGATGGCATCAAGGTCGGACAGCGCCCC
>JANOEW010000485.1:0-4075 GCA_031413475.1 Amaricoccus sp. | reverse complement strand
TTCGGAGCGTTCATCAAAAAATCAGAATTGGTGAATTACGACCAATATCTCGGCAATGACTACCTGAAGTAAAAAAGGTCTTCCGCCGCGGGTGGAGATTTCCGGCCATTTGCATGGCGTCGAGATCACCGCGGAGGCCGGCGGCAAAGAGAAACTATCGTCCTGCCTTCGGACCGAAAAGACGAGGCCCCTGTGGGGCCTCGCCCGGTCCGTCGCCTGGAGCCCATGGCGGAAGGCGAGCGGGGTTCAGCCTGGACCGCCGCTCGCAATCAGGCCGCGCCTGCCCGGCTGGCGCGGAAACGCGCCTGCCCCGGGCGGGCAGGCGCGGCCTGATTTGTCGACGGACAAATCAGTCAAGACCGCTGCGGCGGGTCGCCTCCTCCAGATGGACACCGAACTGATCCACCGCAGTCGTATCAGATCGCCCGCTTGCGGCTCTCGGCCAGGTAAAGCCCGCGCAGCCGCTTCGCGACCGGCCCCGGACGGCCGTCCCCCAGCGCCACCCCGTCGATCTCGACCACCGGCGTGACGAAGGCCGAAGCCGCGGTCATGAACGCCTCGGCCGCGTCCTGCGCCTCCGCCACCGTGAACGGCCGCTCCTCGACCTGCATCTGCGCGGCCGCCCCATACTCGATCACCCCCGCCCGGGTGATCCCGTGCAGAATGCGGGTCGACAGGTCGCGGGTGACGATCCGCCCCGCCTTGGTCACGATCCAGGCGTTGTTCGAGGTGCCTTCGGTGACGAAGCCGTCCTCGACCATCCAGGCGTCGTCCTTGCCCGCGCGCTTGGCCATCGTCTTGGCCATCGACGGCGCCAGCAGCTGCACCGTCTTGATGTCGCGCCGGCCCCAGCGGATGTCGGGCACGCTGATCACCTTGATCCCGTCGCGCGCGCCGACGGTGTCCTCCATCGGCTTGGCCTGGGTGAAGGCGACCAGCGTCGGTTTCGGATCGGCGGGGTAGACGAAATCGCGGTCGGCGGCGCCGCGGGTCACCTGCATGTAGATCATGCCGTCATCGAGCGCGTTCCGTGCGATCAGCTCGCGGTGCATCGCCTCGAGCTCGGCGTCGGACGCCGGACGCGGCATGTCGAGCTCACTCATTGACCGCTCCAGCCGCGCCATGTGCGCCGCGTAGTCCAGCATCCGCCCGTCGAGCACGCTGATAACCTCATAGACCCCGTCCGCCATCAGGAAGCCCCGGTCGAAGATCGACACCTTGGCCTCCTCCTCCGGCAGGTAGTCGCCGTTGACGTAGACGATGCGGCCCATGCTCACCCCCAAAGCTCGGGCGCCGCGGGATGCACGCCCTCCGCGTCGTAGCGCAGCGGATAGGCACGATCCTGCGCCAGCAGCAGCGGCCCGTCGAGATCCGTCACCGCCGCGCCCTGCGCCACCAGCACCGCCGGCGCCATGGCGAGGCTGGTGCCGACCATGCAGCCGACCATCACCCCGTAGCCGGCGGCGCGCGCCGCGTCGCGCAGCGCCAGCGCCTCGGTCAGGCCGCCCGTCTTGTCGAGCTTGACGTTGACCATGTCGTATTTGCCCTTCAGCCCCGGCAGCGATGCCCGGTCATGGCAGCTTTCGTCGGCGCAGACCGGCAGCGGTCGCGCCATCTCGGCCAGCGCCGCGTCGGCCACCGCGGGAAGCGGCTGCTCGACCATCTCGACCCCGAGCCGCAGCAGCGCCGGCGCCAGCGCGGCGTATTCCTCGGCGCTCCAGCCCTCGTTCGCGTCGACCACGATGCGGGCCGCCGGCGCGCCGTCCCGCACCGCCGCCAGCCGCGCCATGTCGCCCTCGCCGCCGAGCTTGATCTTCAACAGCGGCCGCCACGCATGTTCCGCCGCCTGCGCCCGCATCGCCGCGGGCGTGTCGAGCGACAGCGTGAAGGCGGTGATCACCGGTCCCGGCGCGGCCAGCCCGGCCAGCCGCCAGACCGGCAGGTTGCTGCGCTTCGCCTGCAGGTCCCACAGCGCGCAGTCGACGGCATTGCGCGCAGCACCCGGCGGCAGCCGCCACTGCAGCGACAGCCGGTCGACGTCGGGGGGCCGCGCCGCGATCTGGGCGGTCACGCTTTCCGGCGTCTCGCCGTAGCGCGGATAGGGCACGCACTCGCCCCGCCCGCGCAGTCCGCCCCGCGTCACGGTGGCCGTCACCACCCGCGCCTCGGTGCGCGAGCCACGGCTGATCGTGAACGCCCGCGCCAGCGGAAAGATCTCCTGGACGACGTCGATTCCTGGCGTCAACATATTGTCAGCGATTCAGTATCTGTTTGATTACAATGACTTGATGAATATTCACGGTGAATGCGCCCCTTCCAGCGCCGCCACCAGCCGTTCGGCGCCCTGGCGGAACGGATCGACCGTCGGCAGCCCCAGCCGCCGCTCGACCGCCTCGAGGTAGTCGAGCGCCGCCTCCTCGTGCATCGCCGCGGTGTTGATCGAGACACCCGTCACCCGGACCTCGGGGTTCACCATCCGGGCCATGGTCAGCGAAACGTCGCGCAGCGCCTCCAGCGTCGGCGGCCGATAGTCGGGCAGCCCGCGCATGTGCCGCCGCGTCGGCTCGTGGCACAGGATCAGCGCGTCGGGCCGACCGCCATGCATCAGCGCCAGCGTCACCCCGGAATACGAGGCGTGGAACAGACTGCCCTGGCCCTCGATCAGGTCCCAGTGCCTGGCATCGTTGTCGGGCGTGAGCCACTCGATCGAGCCGGCCATGAAGTCGGCGACCACCGCGTCGAGCGGCACGCCGTCGCCGGTGATCAGAATGCCGGTCTGCCCGGTCGCGCGGAACGTCGCCGCCATTCCTCGGGCGTGCATCGCCCGCTCCATCGCGAGCGCCGTGTACATCTTGCCGACCGAGCAGTCGGTGCCGACCGCGAGGCAGCGCCGCCCGGCCCGCGGCTTGCCGTTCGCGATCGGGTATCGCCGGTCGGGCACCCGCACGTCGTGCAGCCTGTGGCCGTGCGCGCTGGCCGCAGCGACGAGCGCGGGCTCGTCGCGCAGCAGGTTGTGCAGCCCCGAGGCGAGGTCGAGGCCAGCCGCGAGCGCCTCGGACAGCACCGAAATCCACGCCGGCGCGATCACGCCGCCGCGGTTCGCGACGCCCACGACCAGGGTGCGGACGCCCGCGGCCGCGGCCTCGGCGATCGTCAGGTCCGGCAGGCCCATGTCGGCGTTGCAGCCCGCCATGCGGTACTGGCCGATCGCGGCGTCCGGGCGCCAATCCCGGATGCCTTGCGCGACCTTCGCCGCCAGCGGGTCCGCCGCGTCGCCGAGGAACAGCAGGTAGGGGGTCTCGATCATCGGCGGCTCCGGACGGGTTGGGCGCGCGAGCCTAGCAGGCCCGAAGGGGTACACCACCGGGATTCGCGGCGCGCCCGCAGTCAGTCGAGCGCCTCGACGCCGAAGTCCGGGCAGCCCGCGAGATCGGACGGAGCGCAGGGCGGCAGTTGGCGCGCGATACCGCGCAACGCTGTGCGCAGCCCTTCCTCGAGGGTGGGATGGTAGAACGGCATGCGCAGCACGTCCCGCACCCCGAGACCGCGCCCAATCGCGAGTGCGAGCAGATGCGCCATGTGCTCGGCGGCGGGAGCCGCCATCTCGGCGCCGAGCAGGCGGCCGTCCCGCGCGGCGTAGACACGCAGCAGGCCCCGGTTCCGCTGCGCGGTCCGGGCGCGCCCCTGCCGCGCGAAGCTCGCCTCGCCGACCAGCGTGTCGGCGGGCGCGAGGTCGGCGGCGCGGGCGCCGACGCGCGCCGCCCCCGGATCGCAGAACACGATGGCCAGCGGTGTGCGGCGCGGCAGCCGGATCGGCGACGGCGCGAGGGCGTTGAGCGCCGCCACGTGGCCGTCGTCCGCCGCCTCGTGCAGCAGGCCGGACTGGCCGGTCAGATCGCCGGTCAGGAAAACCGGTAAGTCGGCGATGCGCAGGGTCGCGGGATCGAACGGCGGGCGGCCGTGTGCGTCGAGCTCGACGCCGAGCGTCTCGAGCCCCAGACCGTCGAGGTTCGCCCGCCGGCCGACGGCGACGACGACCTTGTCGGCGACATGCCGCGCCCCGCCGAGGCGAACC